>JAYSLR010000614.1:0-17119 GCA_043725365.1 Rhizobacter sp.
CGGCGGCTGCCGCCTCGCCCTTGCGCTCGGCCACCTGCGCGAGCGTGCGTTGTGCGACCGCGTGCAGTCCTCGTTGGTACCGGCCTTCTCGACTGCGAGCGTCAATACGAAGCCGCGCAGGCCGAGTTCTTTCGAGATGATCTGGGTCAGCGCCGCGGTGAACTGGGCGTAGTCGAGCGGCACGGCCTCGGCCGTTGCGGCCGGTTCGGGCGCGGCCAAGGGGGCCGGCGCCGTGGGCGCAGAAAACGAGCCGATGTTTCGGTTCGCGGCAGCGCTGGGCCGCGAGCCGGCGGCAGGCACCGGCTCGATCAAGCCAAGCGATTGCAACGCCGAAAAGTCCTGGGCCGAGATGCCGGCCAGGTGGGCGAGCAACATCTCTTCGGACTTGATGCCGTCAATGACGAGCAGCAAATTGCGCTGGGCGCGCTCTTTGACGAGCCCCCGCAATTGCATTTCGTTTCGCCCTGCGTCGGTCTTGGACCAGATCAACTGTGAGCCCCCGTCAACGTCTCGTCGTGCGTGACCACCCGCGTCGCACGGGTGCTCGTCATCCGCGAAATGTAGCAGTACGGAACGCCTCGCCGGTGTGACACCGTGCTCGCGCAATACGTGTCTTCACCACACCGAACGCTGCCGGGTCAGACCTTGTCGCGCAATTCGCGACGCAAAATCTTGCCGACGTTCGACTTCGGCAGCTCGGCCCGAAACTCGACCAGTTTGGGTCGCTTGTAGCCGGTGAGGTTGGCCTCGCAATAGGCGCGCACATCGGCTTCGGTAACGGCCGGGTCTTTGCGCACAACCACGAGCTTGACGGCCTCGCCGGCCTTCGCATCAGCGATGCCGACCGCCGCACATTCAAGAATTCCCGGCATCTGCGTGACCACATCTTCGACCTCGTTCGGGTACACATTGAAGCCGCTCACCAGGATCATGTCTTTCTTGCGGTCGACGATTTTGAAGTAGCCGCGCTCGTCGACGACGCCGATATCGCCGCTGCGAAAGAAGCCGTCGGCGGTCATGGCCCTCTCGGTCTCGTCGGGACGTAGCCAATAACCCGCCATCACCTGCGGGCCACGAATTGCGATCTCGCCCGGAGCGCCAAGCGGCACCTCGGCACCGTCGTCGTCGATCAGCTTGAGCTCGGTGTTCGGTATCGGCAAGCCGATGTTGCCGCTGTAGGCCGTGCTGTCGACCGGGTTGCAAGTGGCCGAAGGCGAGGTCTCGGACAGGCCGTACCCCTCGACGATCGGGCAACCGGTTTTCGCGAGCCAGAGTTTCGCGGTGGCGCTCTGCACCGCCATGCCGCCGCCGACCGAGAGCACCAAACCGCTCCAGTCGACGCTCGAGAAGTCGGCGTGATTGGCCATCGCCTGAAAAAGCGTGTTGACCGCCGGAAAGCTGTGGAAGGTCTCGCCTTTCAACTCCTTGAACATCGCCGGCAGATCGCGCGGGTTGGCGATCAGGATGTTGGCGCCGCCCATGCGCACGCCGAGCATCATGTTCGCGTTGAAACCGAAGATGTGATAGATCGGCAGCGCGCAAATCGTGACGAGTTGCTGGCCGGGCGGAATCTTCTTCAGCGCCGGCTGGTACCACGCCTCGGACTGCAGAATGTTGGCGACCAGGTTGCGGTGCAACAGCACCGCACCCTTGCTGACGCCAGTGGTGCCGCCGGTGTACTGCAGCACCGCGATGTCGTCGGGGCCGACGTCGGCCGGCTTGTACGACTTGCCGCGGCCCTGCGCGAGCGCATCGTTGAAAGTCACGGCGCCCGGCAGCGAAAACGCCGGCACCATCTTCCTCACCTTGCGCACCACGTAATTGACGATCAGCGACTTGGGGAACCCGAGCATGTCGCCGAGTGCGGTCAGCACGACCTTTTTCGTCGGCACGTTCGCCAGCACCTGCTGCAGCGTGGTCGCGAAGTTCTCGATGATGATGATCAGCTTGGCGCCCGAATCCTTCAGCTGATGCTCGAGTTCGCGCGGCGTGTAAAGCGGGTTGACGTTGACGACCACGTAGCCGGCGCGCAGCACCGCCGCCACCGCGACCGGGTACTGCGGCACGTTCGGCATCATCAGCGCGACGCGGTCGCCCTTCTCCAAGCCCTGCGCCTGCAGGTAGGCGGCCAAAGCCCGCGACGCGTCGTCGACCTGCGCGAAGCTGATCGACTTGCCCATGAACTTGTACGCCATGCGGCCGGCGTACTTCTTGAAGCTTTCGTCGAGCAGCGCCACCAGCGAGCTGTACTGCTCGACGTCGATGTTGGCAGGCACACCGGCCGGGTACTGCTTCAACCAGGTCTTTTCCATCGAGAACTCCGAGAAACAGCGGGGAATTCTGACCGAGCAAGCTGCCACCCGGCCTAGGGTATTGCCCCGGGGCATCGGGCCGTTCGGCGGCGTGCCGTTGGCTAGCATGCGCAGATGCAGAACGCCCGCGCTCAAGACACGATCCTGGTGATGGGCGCCGGCGCGATCGGCTGCTACCTCGGCGGCTGCCTGCAGGCGGCGCAGGTGCCGGTGTGCTTCGTCGGCCGCGCACGCGTGCTGGCCGACCTTCGTGCGCACGGCCTGACGCTGACCGATCTCGACGGCGGCGCGCAGCACCTCGGCGCCGACACGCTGAACCTGCACGAGCAGGTGCCTGCCGGCCTCGCGCCCGCGCTGGTGCTGCTCGCGGTGAAGAGCGGCGCGACCGCGCAGGCCGCCGCCGCGCTCGCGGCCGCACTGCCCGCGGGAACGCCGGTGCTGTCGATGCAGAACGGATTGTCGAACGCCGACGTCGGTCGCCGTGCCGCACCCGGCCTGCGCTGGCTCGCCGGGATGGTGCCCTTCAATGTCGCCGAGCTCGCGCCGGGCCACTTCCACCGCGGCACCACCGGCACGCTCGCGGCGCAGAACGATCCGGCGCTGCGCGCGCGGCAGGCCGACTTCGAGCGTGCCGGCCTGCCGCTGCAACTGCATGCCGACCTGCGCGCGGTGCAATGGGGCAAGCTGCTGCTGAACCTGAACAACCCGGTCAACGCGTTGTCCGGCCAGGCCCTGCGCGCGCAGCTGATGGACCGCGGCTACCGGCAGTGCCTCGCGGCGCTGCAGACCGAGGCGCTGCAGCTGCTCGCGCGTGCCGGCATCGCGCCGGCGCAGGTCGCGGCGCTGCCGCCGCAACGCGTGCCGACGCTGCTGCGCCTGCCCACGCCGCTGTTCCGGCTGATCGCCGCGCGCATGCTGCGCATAGACCCGCAGGCGCGCTCCAGCATGGCCGACGACCTGGCGCGGGGCCGTGCGACCGAGATCGACGCGCTGTGCGGCGAGGTCGTGCGCCTGGCCGAATCGCTCGGCGCGCAGGCACCGCTGAACGCGCGCCTGGTCGCGCTCGTGAAGGCGTGGCCGCAGCGGCCGGTCGCGATGGACGCGCGCGCGATGAAGGCCGCGCTCGGGCTCTAGATGCGAGGCGCCGACATCGGCGCGCACCCCGGCCGAACGGCGGCCCTACAACTTTCTTGCCCGACGACGACGGCAGCACGGCACATGCAACTGAAGTGGCTCGAAGACCTGCTGGCACTTTCCGAGGCGGGCAACCTGGTTCGAGCGGCGCAGCGTCGCCACGTCACCCATCCGGCCTTCGGACGCCGGATCCGGGCCCTGGAGGCCTGGGCCGGCGCTGCGCTGATCGACCGCGCTGCCCCGACGCTTCGGTTCACGCCGCAAGGCATGGCCGTGCTGGAGATTGCGCGCGAGACGATCGCCGCGCTGGCCGCGGCACGCGCCGGACGCAGCGTCGCAGCGGACACCCGGCCCGTGCACGTCGCGACCGGCCGCACCCTCGCACGCACGCTGTTCCTGACCTGGTACGCGCGCATGCTGCCGTTGATCGGCACGCGACCGCTGAAGGTGACCACCCGGGTGCTGCAGGAGGCGGCCGCCTTGCTCGAAACGCAGGACGTGGACTTCCTGCTCAGCTACTTCCACCCCCTGCTGGCGCTGCGCCTGGATGCTCGTCGCTTCACCCACCTGCGCCTGGCCGACGAGGTGCTGGTGCCGGTGAGTGGCAGCAGCCCGGACGGGCGGCCGCTGCACGCGCTCTCGCGCCGCAAGGCGTCACCGGTGCTCGCCTACGCGAGCGGGCTGGCGCTGGCACGGCTGGTGGAGGATCACCTGAACAGCCATCCGAAGCCGCCCTTGCTCCAGAGGGCCATCGAGATCGATTCGGCGGACGCGGCCCACGAGTTCGTGCTGCGCGGGTTCGGCATCGCCTGGCTGCCACGCTCGATGGTGGCCTCGGATTGCCGCCTCGGGCGGATGGTGCAGGTCGGCGACCGCAGCCACGAGACCCGGCTCGAGGTCCGCTTGTACCGACCGCGCCAGCGCATGTCCGCGCTGGCCGAAACGCTCTGGGCCGCCACCGAGAAGACGCTGGCGTGAGCCTGCGATCCCGTGCTCGGGAAGCACAGAGGCGTGCCGTTTCGGCACACCGACGGCATGGGCGGTGACCGAGCATCGATCGCATCGGCAACCCGACCCCCCAGGAGACACCCATGCGATCGATCCGCCCTGTCCTCGCCGCGTTGAGCGCGCTGTTCGTGCTGGCCGCGCTGCCGGCCACTGCCGGCGCCGACGCCTACCCGAGCCGCCCGATCACGCTGGTGGTCGGCTACCCACCGGGAGGCAGCACCGACCTGACCGGCCGCATCGTCGCCGAGGCGCTTGCGCGCGCGCTCAGGCAGACGGTCCTGGTCGAGAACCAGGCCGGCGCCGGCGGCGGCCTGGCCGCGCAGCGCGTCGCCAAGGCAACGCCGGACGGCTACACGTTTATGCTGGCGTCCAACAACGAACTGGTCATCAACCAGTACATCAACCGCGAGCTGAAGTACGACGGGCTCAAGGACTTCGCGCCGATCGGCCTGGTCGCCTCGCAGCCGCTCGTGCTGGTCGCCACGCCGAAGGCCGGCGTGCGCAACGCCCAGGAGTTCGTCGACGCCGTCAGGCACGCCCCGGGCAAGTTCAGCTACGGCAGCGCGGGGGTCGGCACCTCGTTGCACCTGTTGGGCGAGCTGGTGAAGTACAAGGCCGGGCTCGACCTCGTCCACGTGCCCTACCGCGGCGCGGCGCCGCTCACGTCCGACCTGCTGGGCAACAACATCGACTACGGCGTCTTCGTGCTCTCGTCGGGCCTGCCGCACATCCGCAGCGGCAAGGTGATCGCGATCGGCACCAGCGAGGCCAAGCGCTCCGCACTCACGCCAGACATCCCGGCGCTGGGCGAAAACCCGGCGATGCGGGGCATCGACGTCAGCGCCTGGTTCATGCTGATCGGCCCTGCCGCGTTGCCGCAGCCCATCATCGAGCGGCTGCGCAGCGCGCTCGCCGAGGTGCTGCAGTCGCCCCGCGTGCGCGAGAAGCTCGAGGCGTCCGGATCCACGGTCGTCGAGACGCAACCCGACCTGCGCAGCTACATGGCGTCGGAGTCGGCAAAGTTTCGCCACATGGTCGAGCTGGCCGCCATCAAGCCGTGAAGGGCGTTCCCGAGCCGCGACTGGGCGTGCCGGATCTGGCGCGTTGGCGTGCCGGCAATACCGGCATCGAGGGCGTCTGGCGTTTCGCCTCCGGCCGCGCCGGTCCGCACGTCGCGATCACGGCGCTGATGCACGGCAACGAGCACTGCGGCGCCTGGGCGGTGTCGGCCTTGCTGGAGTTGCTGCACAGCGGCGCCTCGCTGCAGCGTGGCCAGCTGACGCTGGCGTTGTGCAACCTGCAGGCGTTCGACCGCTTCGATGCGCGCCGGCCCGACGCGTCCCGCTTCGTCGAGGAGGATCTGAATCGGCAATGGAGCGTCGATCGGCTCGCCGGCGGCGGCTCCGCGGAGCGCCGCCGGGCGCTCGAACTGCTGCCCTGGCTGGAGCATGCCGACTGCCTGCTGGACCTGCACTCGATGCACGAGGACGGCTCGCCATTGCTGCTGGCCGGGCCGCTCGCCCGGCACGTGGCGTTCGCGCGCGAGCTCGGTCTGGGCGGGCACATCGTCGTCGACGCCGGGCATGCCGACGGAGTGCGGTTGCGCGACCTCGGCCGCTTCGCGCAGGCCGATGGCAGCGCCTGCTCACTGCTCGTCGAATGTGGCCGCCACGACAACCCGTGGAGCCGCCGCGTGGCCGAGGACGCCGTGGACCGGCTGATGCGCTTCACGGGGCTGCTGTCCGTGGCGGATCTGCCGGCCGGCTGGCGCATCGACCAGCCGCCGGCCCGATGGGCGCTGGAGGTGTCGCATGCCGTGGTCGCCCGGTCGATGGACTTCCGGTTTGCGGCGACCTTCGCCGACCTCGAGATGCTGCCCGCGTGCGCCACGGTGATCGGCTACAGCGACGGCGAGGCCGTCGTCACCCCTTATGCGGACTGCGTGCTGGTGATGCCCTCGCTGCGGCAACTGCGCCCCGGGGTCACGGTGGTGCGGCTGGCCAGGCGGCGCGAGCTCGGCGCCTGATGCGGCGTGCGCGCGCCGACTGATCGCGTGCCGGGCCCGATGGCCGCCGGCAAGGTCCTGGTCAGGGCGTCGATTCCGGCGCTCGCCAGCCGCCGCCGAGCGCCTGGATCAGCGCGATCGCCGACGCCTGCCGGCTCGCCGTGAGCTGCGCCAGCGTGCGGCGCGCACTCAGCGCCGAGGCCTGCGCGGTGACCACGTCGGTGTAGCCGACCTGGCCGGCCTGGTAGCGGTTCAGCAGCTGCTGCTCGGTCAGGTCGGCGGCTTCGGACGCCGTGCGCCGCAGGCCGGCCTGCTCGCTCAGCGCGCGCGCCGCGGAGAGCTGGTCTTCGACCGCCTGGAACGCACTGAGCACGGTCTGGCGGTAGCGTGCGACGGCGCCGTCGCGCGCCGCCTCGGCACCCTCGACGCGGGCGCGCGTCGCGCCGGCGTCGAACACCGTCTGCGCGACCGACAGGCCCAGCGACCACAGCGTGCTCGACGCGTTGAACAGGTCGCCGACGCGGCTCGCGGCGCTGCCGAACGAGGCGCTCAGGTTCAGGCTCGGGAAGTAGGCCGAGCGCGCGACACCGATCTGCGCGTTCGCCGCCGCAACGGCGCGCTCGGCCGCGGCGATGTCGGGCCGGCGCTGCAGCAGCGCCGACGGCACGACCAGCGGCACCGCCGGCACGGCCATGTTCCATTCGGCGGGCGCGAGCGCGAAATCGGCCGGCGCCTTGCCGATCAGCACCGCGATCGCGTGCTCGAGCTGGGCGCGCTGGTTCGCGAGCGTCGCCAGGTCGGCCTGCGCGTTGGCGAGCTGGGTCTGCGCCTGCAGCAGGTCGGTGCGCGGCGCGATCCCGGCGTTGTAGCGGTTCTGGGTGATCGTGACCGCGCGCTGGTAGCCCTCGACCGTGCGGCGCAGCAGGCCGAGCTCGGTGTCGGCGTCGCGCAGCGAGAAGTAGTTGGTCGCCAGCTCGCCCTGCGCCGACAGGCGCGCCGCGGCCAGCTCGGCCCGGCTCGCCTGCGCACTCGCCCGGGCGCCCTGCACGCCCAGGCGCAGCGCACCCCAGACGTCCGGCGCCCAGCTCGCGTCGGCCGCGACCTGGAACGCATTGCCGGTGCCGGCCGCGCCCTGGCCGCCGCTGCGCCGTGCGCTGCCGTCGATCGCGACCTGCGGGAACAGCGCGGCGCGCTGCTGCGCGACCAGTGCGCGCGCCTGCGCGTAGGCCGCGACCGCGGCGGCGACGTTCTGGTTCGAGACCTCGACCTGCGCGACGAGCCGGTTCAGTTCGGCATCGCCGAACAGCTCCCACCACGCTCCGCGGTCCAGCGTGTCGGCCGGCGCCGCCGGGAACCAGGCCGCGGCGCCCTGCGGCGCCTCCTTGAACGCCGCGGGCATCGGCAGGTCGGGGCGCTGGTAGGCCGGGCCGGCCGCGCAGGCCGACAGCAGCACCGCCAGCGTCGGGATCGACCAGCGCGTCGGGCGGGCGAGAGGGTGTTTGTTCATGGCGAGGCTTCGGCGGGCCGCGGCGCGATGTCGGCGCGGCTCAGGTGGCGTTCGTCGGGGCTGCGCCGGCGCAGCTTGTCGAGCAGCAGGTACACGACCGGCGTGGTCAGAAGCGTCAGCACCTGGCTCGCGATCAGGCCGCCGATGATCGCGATGCCCAGCGGCTGGCGCAGCTCGGAACCCTCGCCGAAACCGATCGCCAGCGGCAGCGCACCCAGGGCGGCGGCCAGCGTCGTCATCAGGATCGGGCGGAAGCGCAACAGGCAGGCCTCGCGCACCGCCTCGAGCGAACTCAGGCCGCGCGCGCGCTCGGCCTCGAGCGCGAAATCGATGATCAGGATCGCGTTCTTCTTGACGATGCCGATCAGCAGGAACACGCCGATCAGCGCCATGATCGAGAACTCCATCCGGAACATCAGCAGCGCCAGCACCGCGCCGACGCCGGCCGATGGCAGCGTGGACAGCACCGTGACCGGGTGCACCAGGCTCTCGTAGAGGATGCCCAGCACGATGTAGATCACGACGATCGCCGCGACGATCAGCAGCGTCTGCTGGCTGCTCGACTGCTGCGCCGACAGCGCGCTGCCGGCGAAATCGCCGCGCACGCTGGTGGGCATGCCGATGTTGGCCTCGGCGGTCTTGATCGCGTCGCGCGCCTGGTCGAGCGTCGCACCGTCGGCGAGGTTGAACGAGATCGTGGTCGCGAGCTCGGTGTCCTGGTGGTTCACCGAGGTCGCGGTCGACTCCTCGACGAAGCGCGCCATCGTCGCCAGCGGCACCAGGCTGGTCGCGGTGTTGGCCAGCACGTTGCCGGTCGACGCATTGCGCACGCCCGGATTCGCCGAGACCGCGGTGGTCGCGGAGCCCGTCGCGTTGCCCGCGGTGCTCTCGACCGCCACCGCCTGCCCGCCGCTGTTGACGATGCGCGTCGCCGGCACGTAGATGTCGGCCAGCGCGTTGGGGCTGGTGGTGTAGCCCGGCGCCCACTCCATCACGACGTGGTACTGGTTCAGCTCGGTGTAGATCGTCGCGACCTGGCGCTGGCCGAAGGCGTTGTACAGCGCCGCGTCGATCGCGCTCGAGCTCACGCCCAGGCGCTTCGCGGCGTCGCGGTCGACCTTCACCGTGGTCTGCACGCCGTTCTCCTGCTGGTCGGTGTCGACATCGGTCAGCACCGGCTGCAGCTTCATCTCATCGTTGAGCCTGCCCGCCCAGGTGCGCAGGTCGGCGATGTTGTCGCTCTTCAGCGTGTACTGGTAGGTCGAGTTGCTGGCGCGGCCGCCCGAGCGCACGTCCTGCACCGGGTTCAGGAACACCTGCAGGCCGGCCACGCGCGCGAGCTGCGGGCGCAGCCGCGCGATCACCGCGCTGCCCTTGTCGGTGCGCTGGCCTTCCCCGGAACCCAGCGGCTTCAGGTTGACGAACATGAAGCCGCCGCCGGCACGGCCGCCGCCGGTGAACCCGACCACGGTCGCGACGGCCGGATCGTTGCGCACGATGTCGACGACCTGGCGCAGCTTCTCGCCCATCGCCTTGGTCGAGATGCTCTGGTCGGCGCGCATGCCGCCGCTGACCTGGCCGGTGTCCTGCTGCGGGAAGTAGCCCTTCGGTGCGGCCGCGAACAGGTAGACGTTCAGGCCGATCACCGCGAGCAGGATCAGCATCACCAGCGCCTTGCTCGCCAGCGCCCAGTCCAGGCTCGCCTCGTAGCGGCGCAGCACCCACTGGAAGCCGCGCTCGGCGACCCGCGCGACGTGCCCCGGCGGCTTCGCCTGCGCGCCGCCCGGCTCGAGCAGCCAGGCGCACATCATCGGCGTGGTCGTCAGCGAGATCACCAGCGAGATCAGCACCGCGGCCGACAGCGTGACCGCGAACTCCTTGAACAGCCGCCCCTGCTGACCACCCATGAACAGCAGCGGGATGAACACCGCCACCAGCGAGACGCTGATCGACAGCACCGTGAAGCCGACCTCGCGCGCGCCGAGCAGCGCGGCCTGCATGCGGGTCATGCCGGCCTCGATGTGGCGGCTCGTGTTCTCCAAGACCACGATCGCGTCGTCGACGACGAAGCCGGTCGCCACCGTCAGCGCCATCAGGCTCAGGTTGTTGAGCGAGAAGCCGAGCAGCGCCATCACGCCGAAGGTGCCGAGCAGCGCCACGACGGTTGCCACCGCCGGCACGATGGTCGCGCGCACGCTGCGCAGGAACAGGCTGACGACCAGCACGACCAGGATCACCGAGATGACCAGCGTCACCTCGACCTCGTGCAGCGACGCGCGGATCGAATGGGTGCTGTCGTTGGCCACGTTCATCTGCACGTCGGCCGGCAGTTCGGCCTGCAGCTCGGGGAGCAGCGCGCGCACCGCGTCGACCGTCTGGATCACGTTCGCCGACGGCTGGCGCGTGATCAGCACGATGATCGCCGGCTCGCCGTTGAACAGGCCGAGCGTGCGCGTGTCCTCGACGCCGTCGACGACCTGCGCCACATCCTGCAGCCGCACCGCGGCGCCCTTGCGCCACGCGATCACCATCGGCGCGTAGTCGCTGGCGCGCAGCGCCGGCGTCTGGGTGTAGATCTGCAGGCGCTGGTCCGGGCCCTGCACCGCGCCCTTGGGCCGGTTCGCGTTGCTGGCCTGGACCGCGGCGCGCACGTCCTCGGTGCTGATGCCGAGCCGGTTCAGCGCGAACGGGTTCAGCTCGATGCGCACCGCCGGCAGCGAGCCGCCGCCGAGCTCGACATCGCCGACGCCGTCGACCTGCGACAGCCGCTGGCTCACGATGTTCGAGACCGCGTCGTAGATCTGCCCCGGCGTCTTCGACTTCGACGTGAGCGCCAGGATCATCACCGGCGCCGACGCCGGGTTCGCCTTGCGGTAGGTCGGGTTGCTGCGCAGCGTGGCCGGCAGGTCGACGCGGCTCGCGTTGATCGCCGCCTGCACTTCGCGTGCGGCGCCGTCGATGTTGCGCGACAGGTCGAACTGCAGGATCACGCGGGTCGATCCCGTGCTGCTCGTCGAGGTGATCTCGTTGACCCCCGCGATCGTGCCGAGGCGCCGCTCCAGCGGGGTGGCCACGCTGCTGGCCATCGTGTCGGGGCTCGCGCCGGGGATGTTGGCGCTGACGAAGATCACCGGAAAGTCGACCTGCGGCAGCGGCGACACCGGCAGCGCGAAGAAGGCGCCGATGCCGGCCAGCGCGACGCCGACCGTCAGCAGCACCGTGCCGATCGGCCGGCGGACGAAGGGCGCGGAAAGATTCACGTCGTCGCCGCCTCGTCGCCCGGCGCGCGCCGCGTGCGGCCGCCGCCGAGCCGGTCGAACGCGAGGTAGATCACGGGCGTCGTGAACAGCGTCAGCAGCTGGCTCACGATCAGCCCGCCGAAGATCGCCAGGCCCAGCGGCCGGCGCAGCTCGGCGCCGTCGCCCCAGCTCAGCATCAGCGGCACCGCGGCGAACAGCGCCGCCAGCGTGGTCATCAGGATCGGCCGCAGCCGCAGCAGCGCGGCCTGGTGGATCGCGTCGCGCGCGCTCTTGCCTTCGCTGCGCTCGGCATCGATCGCGAAGTCGATCATCATGATCGCGTTCTTCTTGACGATACCGATCAGCAGGATGATGCCGATGATGCCGATCACGCCGAGGTCGTTGCCGGTGATCATCAGCGCCAGCAGCGCACCGACGCCGGCCGACGGCAGCGTCGACAGGATCGTCAGCGGGTGCACGTAGCTCTCGTACAGCACGCCGAGCACGATGTAGACGCAGATCACGGCGGCCAGGATCAGCCAGAGCTGGTTCGCGAGCGAGCGCTCGTAGGCGCCCGACGCGCCGAGGAAGGTCATCGTCACGCTCGCCGGCAGCGCGATGTCCTTCGCGGCCCGGCGGATCGCGTCGACGGCGTCGCCGAGCGCGTAGCCGGGCGCGGTGTCGAAGTTCAACGTGCTCGCCGGGTACTGCGCGACGTGGGTGATCTGCAGCGGCGCCTGGCGCTCGCTGATGCGCGCGAAGGCCGACAGCGGCGTCGGCGTGCCGCCGCCGCTGATCAGGTTCAGCTTGCCCAGATCGGCCGCGTTCGCGACCAGCCCGGGGCGCGCCTCGAGGATCACGCGGTACTGGTTGGTCTCGGTGAAGATCGTCGAGACGATGCGCTGGCCGAACGCGCTGTACAAGGCATCGTCGACCGCGCTCGCGGTCACGCCCAGGCGCGCGGCGGTGTCGCGGTTCACGTCGATGTAGGCCGCCAGGCCCTGAGCCCCGGCATCGCTGCCGACGTTGCGCACCTGCGGGGCGTCGCGCAGCCGATCCACCAGCCTGCCCATCCACAGCGTGATGGCCGCGCTGTCGACGCTTTCGAGCGAGACGCGGTACTGCGTCGGGCCGGTCTCGGCGTCGATCGTCAGATCCTGCGTCGGCTGCAGCGAGAGCTGCACGCCGGCGACCCGGCGCACGCGCTCGCGCAGGCGGTCCATCACTGCCTGCTGGTCGCCATGGCCCGGCTTCAGGTTGATCAGCAGGCTGGCGGCGTGCAGCATCGTGTTGTTGGCGGCGTCGACGCCGACGAAGGAACTGAGGTTCGCCACGTCCGGGTCGGCCAGGATCGCCGCCGCGGCCTGCTGCTGCAATTGCGCCATGCGCTCGTACGAGACGTCCTGCGCGGCCTGGAGGCGGCCCTGCAGCTGGCCGGTGTCCTGGGTCGGGAACAGGCCCTTCGGGATCATCACGTACAGCAGCACGGTCAGCGCGAAGGTCGCGAGCGCGACCACCAACGTGATCGCCTGGTGGTCGATGACCCACACCAGCGAGCGGTCGTAGCGCTGCATCACGCCGGCGAAGAAGCGCTGCAGGCGCGCGGCCAGCGCGCCGGGCTTCTTCTCGTTCGCGCCATGGCGCGGCTTGAGCCAGCGCGCCGACATCATCGGCACCAGCGTCAGCGACACCACCGCGGAGATCAGGATCGTGATCGCCAGCGTCACCGCGAACTCGCGGAACAGCCGGCCGACCACGTCGCTCATGAACAGCAGCGGGATCAGCACCGCGATCAGCGACACCGTCAGCGAGATGATCGTGAAGCCGATCTGCGCCGCGCCCTTCAGCGCCGCCTGCATCGGCGGCTCGCCTTCCTCGAGGTAGCGCGCGATGTTCTCGATCATCACGATCGCATCGTCGACGACGAAGCCGGTCGCGATCGTCAGCGCCATCAGGCTCAGGTTGTTCAGGCTGTAGCCGAGCAGGACCATCAGGCCGAAGCTGCCGATCAGCGAGATCGGCACCGCGATGCTCGCGATCACGGTCGCGCGCAGGCTGCCCAGGAACGCGAAGATCACCAGCACGACCAGCACGACCGCGAGGACCAGCTCCATCTCGACATGCTCGACCGACGCGCGGATGCCGTTGGTGCGGTCCGACAGCACCTCGATCTTCAGCGACGCCGGCAGCCCGGCCTGCAGCGCCGGCAGCTGCTTCTTGATCGCGTCGACCGTGGCGATCACGTTCGCGCCGGGCTGGCGCTGCACGTTGATGATGATCGCGGGCGTCAGCTTCCCGCCGCTGCCCGCCCACGCGCCGAGCTGGTTGTTCTCGGCGCTGCTGACGACGCTCGCCACGTCGATCATGCGGATCGGTGCGCCGTTCTTGTACGCGACGATCAGGTTCTTGTAGTCGTCGACGGTGACGAGCTGGTCGTTCGAGTTGATCGTGTAGGCGCGCTTCGGGCCGTCGAAGCTGCCCTTCGCGGCGTTCGAGTTCGCGCTCGTGATCGCGCTGCGCAAGCTGTCCAGCCCGATCCCCAGCGCCGCGAGCGACTGCGTGTCGGCCTGGATGCGCACCGCCGGCCGCTGGCCGCCGGACAGCGACACCAGGCCGACGCCCGAGACCTGGCTGATCTTCTGCGCCAGCCGCGTGTTGACGAGGTTCTGCACCTCGGTCAGCGGCAGCGCGTCGGAGGTGATCGCCAGCGTCAGCACCGGCGCGTCGGCCGGGTTGACCTTGGCGTAGACCGGCGGCGCGGGCAGGTCGGCCGGCAGCAGCGAGCCGCCGGCGTTGATCGCGGCCTGGACCTCCTGCTCGGCGATGTCGAGCGTCAGGCCGAGCGTGAACTGCAGCGTGATGATCGAGACGCCGGCCGCGCTCGTCGAGGCCATCCGGTCCAGCCCGGCCATCTGCCCGAACTGGCGCTCCAGCGGCGCGGTCACGGTGTTGCTCATCACCTCGGGGCTGCCGCCGGGGTACAGCGTCTGCACCTGGATCGTCGGGTAGTCGACCTGCGGCAGCGCCGACAGCGGCAGGAACCTGAAGCCGACCAGGCCCGCGAGCACGATCGCCACCATCAGCAGCGAGGTCGCGACCGGGCGCGCGATGAACGGGCGTGACGGGCTCATGACGGCAGCCTCGCGACCTGGCGCTTGCTCACCCGCGGCCTCAACGCGGCGCGCTCGCGGCCGGCCCGTCGGCGTCGGAAGCGCGGTGCCGGCGGCCAAACGCGCCCGACGCGGCACCGGCCGGCCGGTCGACGCTGGTCTGCACGCGCGCGCCGTCCTTCAGCCGATCGCCGCCCTCGGTGACGACCTGCTCGCCCAGCGCCAGGCCGGTCGCGATCGCGACGTTGTCGACACCGGCTTCGCCGCGCGTGACGTTGCGCAGCGCGACGGTCTTGTCCTCGCCGACGACGTAGACGAAGTCGCCGTTCGGGCCGTGGCGCAGCGCCGTCACCGGCACGACGGTCGCGCCGGTGATCGTGCGCAGCAGCAGCCGCGCGTTGACGAACTGGTTCGGGAACAGCGTGCCGTCGGCGTTCGCGAAGCGCGCCTTGGCCTTGACGGTGCCGGTGGTCGTGTCGATCTGGTTGTCCAGCGTCGAGAACGCTCCGGTGTCGAGCGCGTGCGTGCGCGCCCGGTCCCAGGCGGCGACCGGCAGCTTCACGCCGGCGGCCACGCGCGCCTGGATCTCCGGCACGCGGTCCTGCGGGAGTGCGAACTCGACGTCGATCGGCGCGACCTGCGTGATCAGCGCGACGCCGCCGGTCGTGCCCGTCGTGACGTAGTTGCCGGCATCGACCGGGCGCAGCCCGACGCGACCGGCGACCGGCGCCACGATGCGCGTGTAGCCCAGGTTCAGCCGCGCCGTGCCCTCGTTGGCGCGGTCGATCGTGACCGTGCCTTCGAGTTGCTTGACGAGCGCGGCCTGCGTGTCCACGTCCTGGCGCGCGATCGAGTCCTGGCCGAGCAGCGTCGTGTAGCGCCGCAGCGTGACGCGCGCCGCCTCGAGCTGCGCCTCGTCGCGCAGGCGCGCGCCGGTGGCCTGCGTCAGCGCCATCTGGAACGGCTCGGGCGCGATCGTCGCGAGCAGTTCGCCCTTCCTGACCATCTGCCCTTCCCTGAACAGCACCTGGGTCAGCACGCCGGAGACCTGTGGCTGGACCGTGACGTTGGCGGCCGGCACGACGGTGCCGAGCGCCTCGATCACGACCGGGATGTCGGCGCGCCGCGCCACCGCGACGCCCACCGTGCTCGGCGGCGCGCCGCGCCCGCCGCCCGGGCCGCCGCGCGCACCACCCGCACCGCCGCCGCCCGCCGCACCGGCCGCACGTTCGGGCGTCTGATGCGTCAGGTGCCAGGCCCACCCGCCGAGCAGCGCGAGCGCGAGCAGCGCGACCACGCTGCCGATCCAGCGGCGGCGTCGCGGTGCAGCAGGCGAAGCAGGGGACGGCTCGGGGTGTTCCATGGGCGGAAGTCGGTGTTGATGGCGGGTGTGCCGCCCGCAGGGTACCGGAGACGCCGGGCCGGCGTGCTTCGGCCGCCGCGCGCTCCCGCTGCAATCGATTCACGGCGCACGATGCCTCTCGGGCAAACCCGATGTTGACGCGATCTCTGCACATCAACTATTCTTTACCCGATTGGTCAGGCCACCTGGCCACTTTCATCGCCACGCACCGGCCGACCCGGGCGCGCCGTGCCCTCCATGCCCATCCAGACCATCGAACCGCGCCGCCTGTACCGCCAGATCGCCGACCAGCTGCGCGGCCTGGTCGAGCGCGGCGAGTACGCGGTCGGGTCGCGGCTGCCGCCCGAGCGCGATCTGGCGCTGCAGCTCGGCGTCTCGCGCCCGTCGGTGCGCGAAGCGCTGATCGCGCTCGAGGTCGAGGGCCTGGTCGAGGTGCGCATGGGCTCGGGCATCTACGTGCTGCCGCACGACCCGAGGCAGCTCAAGCGTGTCGGCGGCGAAGGCCCGCTGGAGACGATCCGCGCACGCCAGCTGATCGAGGCCGAACTCGCCGCGCACGCCGCGCGCCACATGAAGAAGGCGCAGATCGCCGGCCTGCGCAACGCGCTCGCGCTGATGCAGCAGGAGGTCGACGCCGGCCGCCTGCCGACGCGCGGCGACCGGCTCTTTCACGAACGCATCGCCGAGGCCTGCGAGAACTCGGTGCTGCAGCGCATCGTCGGCGAGCTCTTCGACGAGCGGCTCAATCCGCTGTTCGAGCAGCTCGGCAACCACTTCGAGACGGTGCGCAGCTGGGCCCTCGCGATCGCCGAGCACCAGGCGATCGTCGACGCGATCGCCAGCCACTCGCCGCAGGCGGCGCGCGAGGCGATGGCGACGCACCTCGCGCGCTCGCACGACCGCTTCACGGTCAGCTGGCCCGCCGCGGCAACGCCTGTGGCGCCGCGCAAGACCGCGCGCCGCAAGGCCGCCTGAAGGAGACACGATGACGCTGACCTGCAGAATCCACGGCGCGAAGGACTTGCGCCTCGAAGACGACGCCGCGGTCGAGCTCGGCCCGCACGATGTCGAGATGCGGCTGGGCGCCGGCGGCATCTGCGGCTCCGACCTGCACTACTACCAGCACGGCCGGGTCGGCGCGTTCGTCGTGCGCGAGCCGCTGATCCCGGGCCACGAGGTATCGGGCACGGTCGCGCGCATCGGCGCATCGGTCACGCGGGTAGCGGTCGGCGACAAGGTCGCGATCAACCCCTCGCATGCCTGCGGCCAATGCGACTACTGCCTGGGCGGGCGCCTGAACCTGTGCCGGAACATGCGCTTCCTCGGCAGCGCCAGTGTGTTCCCGCACGTGCAGGGCATGTTCCGCGAGCGCTTCGTGATGGGCGAGCGCCAGCTCACGCCGATCGCCGAAGACATCTCGCTCGGCGAGCTCGCCTGCGCC
>JAYSLR010000615.1:0-5387 GCA_043725365.1 Rhizobacter sp.
CTGGTTCGGGTAGTCCGACCGGCCGGTCGCGATGATGCAGTCGGGCCGCACCTGCTTCGCGAGTTCGGGGCGGATCTCGGGCTCGGGGTTCGCGAGCGCTAGGATGATCGGCTGGCGCGCCATCGACTTGACCATGTCCTGCGTGACCGCGCCGGCGGCCGAGCAGCCGAGCAGCACGTCGGCCCCGTCCATCACGTCGGCGAGCGTGCGCGCTGCGGTCTTCTGCACGTAGCGCTGTTTCGACGCGTCGAGCTTGTCCTCGCGCCGGTCGTGCACCACGCCCTTCGAATCGCAGACGAAGATGTTGCCACGTGCGACGCCGAGCTCGACCATCAGGTCCAGGCAGGCGATCGCCGCCGCGCCGGCACCCGAGACCGCGAGCTTGACCTCGCCGATCTTCTTGCCGACGAGTTCGAGCCCGTTCAGCAGCGCCGCCGCCGAGATGATCGCGGTGCCGTGCTGGTCGTCGTGGAAGACCGGGATCTTCATGCGCTCGCGCAGCTTCTTCTCGATGTAGAAGCACTCGGGCGCCTTGATGTCCTCGAGGTTCACGCCGCCCAGCGTCGGCTCGAGCGCGGCGATGATCTCGACCAGTTTGTCCGGGTCGCGCTCGGCGAGTTCGATGTCGAACACGTCGATGCCGGCGAACTTCTGGAACAGGCAACCCTTGCCTTCCATCACCGGCTTGCCGGCCAGCGGGCCGATGTCGCCCAGGCCCAGCACGGCGGTGCCGTTCGTGACCACGCCGACGAGGTTGCCGCGCGAGGTGTACTCGAAGGCGAGCGACGGGTCCGCCTCGATCGCGAGGCACGCGTAGGCCACGCCGGGCGAATAGGCGAGCGACAGGTCGCGCTGGTTGCTCAGCGGCTTGGTCGGTTGCACCGAGATCTTGCCGTGCACCGGCACGCGGTGATAGTCGAGCGCGGCGTCGCGCAGCGCCTTTTCGGCGGCAGACAGTTCGGCGGTGTTCTTCTCCATGGCGCGGCTCCTGGAACGGGATGCCATCGATCCTGCGCCAATGCAGACCGCACAACCTCGGGAGAATCCCGGGCCGCGGTCGCCGAAACCGCTGCTCTCAGCCGCCCAGGTAGGCGGCCAGCACCTTCGGGTCGTTCAGCAGCGCGGCGCCGCTGCCGTCGAGCACGATCCTGCCGCTCTCGAGCACGTAGCCGTGCCGCGCGATCTTCAGCGCTTGGCGCACGTTCTGCTCGACCAGGAAGATCGTCAGGCCGTCGGCATTGATGGTGCGCAGCGTGTGGAAGATGTCCTGCACGATGATGGGCGCCAGGCCCATCGAGGGCTCGTCGAGCAGCAGCAGGCGCGGCTTCGCGAGCAGCGCGCGGCCGATCGCCAGCATCTGCTGCTCGCCGCCGGACAGGTTGCCGGCGAGCGCGTCGATGCGCTCGTGCAGCCGCGGGAAGAGGACGATCACGCGTTCCAGGTCGCCCGCGATCGCGGCGCGATCCTTGCGGCCGCGGTTTCGGCGATAGGCGCCGAGCTCGAGGTTCTCGCGCACCGTCAGCGTGGTCAGGATCGCGCGGCCCTCGGCCACCTGCACCAGGCCGCGCTCGACGATCTGGTGCGTCGGCAGCTTCGTCAGCTCCTCGCCCTCGAAGCGGATCGAGCCGGCCTTCGGCCGCACCAGCCCCGACAGCGCCAGCAGCGTCGTCGACTTGCCGGCGCCGTTCGCACCGACCAGCGTGCGGATCTCGCCGGCGTTGACGTCGAAGCTGATGCCTTGCACGGCCTCGATGTGGCCGTAGGCGACATGCAGGTCCCGGACCTCGAGCAGCGAGCTCATCAGGCAGCCACCTCGTCGTCGTCCCGGCCGAGGTAGGCCTCGATCACGTCCGGGTTGTTCTTGATCTCGTCGGGCGAGCCCTGCGCGATGATCTTGCCGAAATTCAGCACCGCGATGCGCTCGCACAAGCCCATCACGAAGCGCATGTCGTGTTCGATCATGAAGACCGTGAAGCCGCGCTTCGCGATGTCGGCGATCACGGCCATCAGCTCGACCTTCTCGCCGGTGTTCATGCCGGCGACCGGCTCGTCCAGCAGCAGCAGTTTCGGCCCGGTCGCGAGCGCGCGGGCGAGTTCGAGCTTGCGCTGCTCGCCGTACGACAGCTCGTCGGCGATGTCGAACGCCTTCGCATCGAGGCCCACCCAGCCGAGCAGTTCATGCGCACGCTCGCGGGCGCGCCGCTCCTGCGCGCGAAAGCCCGGCAGCGCAAGCAGCCAGCCCGGCACACCATAGGTCAGGTGCGCATGCATGCCGACGACCACGTTCTCGATCAGCGTCATCTCCTTGAAGATGCGGATGTTCTGGAACGTGCGGCCCAGCCCCAGGCGCGTGATCCGGTGCGGCGCCATGCCGACCAGGCTCGTGCCGTCGAACTCGATGCCGCCGCCGCTGGGCGCCAGCAGCCCGGTGATCAGGTTGAACACCGTGGTCTTGCCGGCGCCGTTCGGCCCGATCAGGCCGAAGACCCGGCCGGCGGGCACCTCGAAACTCACGTCCTGCAGCACGCCGAGGCCGCCGAAGCGCTTCGAGACATGGCTCAGCTTGAGCATCAGCGCGACCCCCGCCCGAACCACGACCTGAAGCGCTGCGGGTCCCACAGCCCCTTCGGCAGAAACAGCACGATCAGCACCAGGATCGCGCCGTTCATCATCGTGCGGAAATCGCGGAAGCTGCGCAGCAGCTCGGGCAGCAGCGTGACGATCAGCGCACCCAGCACCGGGCCGGTCAGGCCGCCGGTGCCGCCGAGGATCGTCATCGTCAGGATGTCGACGCCGCGGTCGAAGCCGAACTCGTTCGGTCCGATGAAGAAGGTCAGGTGCGCGTTCAGCGCGCCAGCCAGGCCGGCAATCGCTGCGCCGAGCGCGAACGCGAGCATCTTGTGCGCGTTCACGCCGATGCCCATCAGCGATGCGGCGACCGCGTCTTCCTTGATCGCCTCGAACGCGCGACCGATGCGCGAGCGCCGCAGCCGCCACAGGATCAGCAGCGTCACGACCAGCGCAGCGACGACGTGCCACCCGCTCGTCAGCTGCGGGATGCCGTTCAGGCCGAGCGCACCGCCGGTCAGCGAATCGGCGTTCAGGATCAGCACGCGCACGACCTCGCCGAAGCCGAGTGTGGCCATCGCGAGGTAGACGCCCGACAGGCGCAGCGTCGGCCCGCCGATCAGCAGCGCGACGAGGGTCGGCGCCGCGATGCCGCCGGCCAGCGCGAGCGGGAAGGGCGCGCCGTAGTTCATCGTCAGGATCGAGGCGGTGTAGGCGCCGATGCCCATGAACGCGGCATTGCCCATCGCCAGCAGCCCGCACGACAAGGTCAGCCAGATCGACAGCGCCAGCAGCGCGTTGATGCCGATCGTCAGCACCAGGTTGCTGTAGACCTGCCAGAAGGTGTCGAACCACTCCATGTCAGTGGCGCCCGGCCGCCCGAAGGCACTGACGCGCCCCGAGGGCCACGAAGAGGGGCCTCGTGGCCCCCGGGGGCAGTGAGCGCAGCGAACGTGGCGGCTGTTTCATCCTAGGCCTTGCGCTCGAGCACCTTGCCGAACATGCCTTGCGGGCGCAGCAGCAGCACGATGAAGAGCAGGCCGAACGCGACCGCGTCGCGCATCGTCGAGCCGATGTAGGCGACCGACATCACTTCCGCGAAGCCGAGGAACAGCCCGCCGATCAGCGCGCCGCGGATGTCGCCCATGCCGCCGAGGATGATCACCGCGATGCCCTTGTGCAGCATCGGCTGGCCCATCAGCGGGAACACCGCGTTCGAGTACAGCGCGATCAGCACGCCGCTGACGCCGCCCAGCGCCGCGGCGGTGAACGAGGTCAGGTAGAACAGGCCCTCGACGTTGATGCCCAGCAGTGCCGCGGCCTTCGGCGATTCGGCGATCGCGCGCAGCGCTCGGCCGAGCTGGGTCTTGCGCATGACGATCAGCAGGCCGGCCATCAGCGCGAACGACAGCACGATGATCGCGACCTCGAGCACGCTGATCTGCACGCCGGCGAAGCGCAGCGGCTGGTCGGGCAGCAGGTCGCTCGGGAAGCGCAGGTTCTCGGCACCGAAGAGGCCTTGCGACGCGCTGTTGAAGAAGATCCCCAGCCCGATCGTCGCGATCATCGGGATCAGGTGCGGCGCGTTGCGCCGCCGCAATGGCTTGAGCACCAGCACGTCGATCAGCAGCCCGAACGCCCCGGCGACGACGAATGCCGAGGCCAGCGACGCCCAGAGCGGGAACGCGAGCTTCGTGACGACCTGCAGCGCCGCGTACGCGCCGATCATGAAGATCGCGCCGTGCGAGAGGTTGATCACGCCCAGCACGCCGAACACCAGCGTGAAGCCGAGCGCGAACAGCGCGTAGACGCACCCCAGCGAGAGGGCGTTGACGAGTTGCTGCTCGAGCATCGTGCGGTGCGGCTTACTTCTCGATCAGGTACTTGCCACCCTGGGTGACGCTGACGATCGCCGCCTGCTGCGCGTCGTAGCCGGCCGGCTTGCCGTCCTTGCCGGCGGCCTGGCGGAATTTGAACGCACCGGTCGCGCCGACGTGCGTGACGCCGGGCAGCGCGTCGCGCAGGGCCTTGCGGTCGGCCTCGAGGTTGCCGCTCAGTTTCACGTTGGCGAGCGCGGCCGCGACGATGTTCATCGCGTCGTAGGCCTGGGCGCCGAATTGGTCCGGCGCCGACTTGTACTTCTGCGTGTAGGCGACGACGAAGTGCTGGTTCTCCTTCGTCTGGCTGCCCAGCGCCCACGGGCTGCCGACCCACAGCTTGTCGGACTCGTCCTTGGCGAGGTCGAAGATCTTCACCGAGTTCATGCCGTTGCCGCCGATCACCGGCAGCTCGATGCCGAGCTGGCGCGCCTGGACCATGATCGGTGCGCCCTCGGCGATCAGCGCCGACAGCACGATCGCATCGGCGCCGCTGGCCTTGATCTTGGTCAGCTGGGCCTTGAAGTCGACATCGCCCTTGGCGAAGGTCTCGGTCGTCGTCACCGGCACCTTCAGGTCGGCCAGCGCCTTCTTGAAGGCGTCGTAGCCGCTCTTCGTGAACACGTCGTCGTTGCCGTACAGCACCGCGACCTTCTTGATGTTCGCATGCTTGATCGCCACGCGCAGCGTCTCGGGCAGCACGTCGGCCTCGGTCACCGAGTTGCGGAACACGTGGTCGCCGATCGAGGTGATGCCGTCGGCGGTGTTCGAGGTGCCGAACACGACCACCTTCGCGGCCTGCGCGATCGGGTCGGCGGCCTGCGCCGAGTTCGACAAGGTCGGGCCGAACAGCATCAGCACCTTGTCCTGGAAGATCAGCTTCTTCGCGCCGCTGGCTGGCCGCCCTGACCACACTCGCCACACTCGGTTTCGTTGGCGTTG
>JAYSLR010000616.1:0-1992 GCA_043725365.1 Rhizobacter sp.
ATTTCGCAATCGCTGCAGCGCATCGACGCGGGCGCCTTCGGCTTCTGTGACGAAACCGGCGAACCCATCGGCCTGGGTCGCCTGATCGCCCGCCCCACCGCTACACTGTCCCTCGAAGCCCAGCAGCGGCGCGAACTCAAGCAGAAGATGTTCGGCGATTGAGCCTTTTCCGGCCTGCGACCTGCGGGCCGGACCTTGTGAATCCCAGCCCAGGAGCCCTCGGCCCCGCGACATGTCGGAACCGAAAGACACGACAAGCTTCTTCCGCAAGGTCGTCAAGTTCGTCGCCAACCCGACCACCGAGTGGGCCGAGCTCGACGTGCCCGCCGAGGAAGCACGCGAAACCGAGTTCGCCAAGGGCGAGCTGAAAGCGATGATCGAGCGCAAGCGGCGCAACGATTTCGTCCGCAAGCGCGAGTTCGACATGCTGCGCAAGGTGCGCCGCGAGGGCCTGACCGGCGAGCAGCTGGCTGCGCTCGGCGGCTCGTCGCGGCTCGACGACTCCGAGGCCAAGCTCGTCGACAGCGGCGCGAAGGCCGAGATCGGCGTCAAGGCCAAGATCGACGAGATCGAGCAGCAGATGGTGGGTGATGCGCCGTACGCGCCCAGCGGGACGCGCCGCACGCCCGAGTTCTACAACGCGCCGACGGTGCCGGCCGCGATGGATGCCCGGCCGCCGCGCGCGTCGTCGCGCAGCCACTTCGACGGTGCCCAGGTCGACGACGTGATGGCCGAGCGCGCGACGCCGATGGCGGTCTCGCCGGTCACGATGGCGGCCGGTGTCTCGCCGCTGACGCCGGTCCGCCCCGGCGCCGATCCGGTGCACGCGTCGGGCCGCGAGCTGACCGAGGTCGCGCACGACCCCGAACTCGACGAGGCGGTGATCGCGTTCGCGAATGCCGACTTCGAGCAATGCGAGCAGGCCCTGCTCGCGCTGACCAGCCCCGGCGGCGGACGCTCGCAGCACGCCGACACCTGGCTGGTGGTGTTCGACCTGTACCGCGCGATCGGCCAGCAGCACAAGTTCGAGAGCCTGGCGCTGGACTACGCGCAGCAGTTCGGCTGGTCCGCGCCGCAGTGGTTCTCGCTGCCCCGGCTCGTCGCCGAGGCGGCCAGCGACGACCGGCCGCGCCGCTCGCGCATCGAGGGTCAGGTCGGCTGGGTCTGCCCCGAGCACATCGACGCCGACGCGGTCGCGAAGCTGGCTTCGCTGGCGCTGCAGATGCCGCTGCCCTGGGTATTCGACTGGAGCGCACTGCGCAGCATCGACGCCGAGGCGTGCGGGCGCCTGAGCGAGCTGTTCCGCAACTGGATCGGCCAGGACCTGGACATGCGCTGGCTCGGCGGCGAGCGCCTGTTCACCGTGCTGGCCGAAGCGGCGCCGACCGGCGTGCGCGACGCCGACCCGGCCTACTGGCAGGTGCGGCTCGACGCGTTGCGCATGGCGAACCGCCCGGACCAGTTCGACGAGACGGCGATCGACTACTGCGTGACCTACGAGGTCTCGCCGCCCTCGTGGGAGCCCGCGCTGTGCGAGGTGCGCGTCAGCGGCACCGGCACGACGACCTCGTCGCCGCCGCTGTCCATCGTCAGCGATGTCGCGACCACCTTCGTCGAATCGGTCTTTCCCGACGACGCCGGCCTGGTCCAGGTGGGCACGGTCGAACTGTCGGGCCAGCTGGTCGGCGACATCGGGCCGACGCTGAAGAAGATGGACGCCGAGCTCGGCTCGGCGACCATCATCAACGTGTCCTGCGCGCGGCTGATCCGCGTCGACTTCATCGCCGCCGGCGACCTGCTGAACTGGGTGCTGGCGCGGCGCAGCGAGAACCGCAGCGTGCGCTTCATCGAGGCGCACCGCATGGTGGCGCTGTTCTTCGGTGCGATGGGCATCAACGAGCACGCGAAGGTCAAGGTCCGTAGCGTCTGAAATGGAACCCCCGGCTGCGGGTATGCAGCCACCCCCCGTGGGGGTCGCCTTTTGGCTTGGGG
>JAYSLR010000617.1:0-4326 GCA_043725365.1 Rhizobacter sp.
GATCTCGGCGCGGTACAGCTCCCAGTTGCTGGTGAAGCTGCCGCCGTCCTTGTTGCTGTCGCTGTAGCCGAGCATGATGTCCTGCTCGCCGAATTCACCGATGCGCGAGCGCTTCATCATCGCCGCGATGCCCGGCAGCGCGTAGAACGCGCGCATGATCGGCGCGGCGTTGCGCAGGTCGCCGATGGTCTCGAACAGCGGCGAGACGATCAGGTCCGACACGGCGGCGCTCGCGTCGTCACCGTCGAGCGTGCCGCGCAGCAGCCCGACCTCCTTCAGCAGCAGCATCACCTCGAGCAGGTCGCTCACGTCCTCGGTGTGCGAGATGATGTAGTGGCGCATCGCGTCGCGGCCGTAGCGCGCCAGCATCACGACGGCGGCCTCGAAGATCGCGAGCTCGCCGAGCGTGTGGGCGCTGTACGCGGCGGCGCGAACGCGCAGCGGTCGCGCGTCGTTCAGCTGCTGCACCAGCAGCGCGCGGCGCGCGTCTTCGGCGAGGGCGCTGTAGTCGGCCTCGACGCGCGCGACGCGCAGCAGCTCGGCGACGACCGCCTCGTGCTTGTCCGAGCTCTGGCGCAGGTCGACCGTTGCGAGGTGGAAGCCGAACACCTGCACCGCCCGCATCAGCGGCTGCAGGCGCGGGGCGGCGAGCGCCTGCGCGTGGTGCGCGGCGAGCGAGGCGTCGATCACCTGCAGGTCGGCGAGGAACTCGGCGGCCGTGGCGTACGGGTCCTGCGGCGCGACCGCGTGGCGCAGCGCTTCGGTGCCGGTGAAGAGTTCGAGCGTCGCCGCCAGGCGCGCGTACATGCCGATCAGCGCGCGGCGGTAGGGCTCGTCGGCGCGGTGCGCGTTGTGGTCGGGCGAGCGCGCGGCCAGGGCCGTCATCTCGGCCGTCACCGGCGCCAGCGTGGCCGAGATCGACAACTCGGCGCCGAGCTCGTGCGCTTCGGTCAGGTAGAAGCGCAGCACCGTCTCGGCCTGGCGCGCCAGCGCCATCTGCAACGTCTCGGCGGTGACGAAGGGGTTGCCGTCGCGGTCGCCGCCGATCCAGTTGCCCATGCGGAAGAACGGCGCGATCGGGTGGCCGGGCAGCGCGAGCTCGAGCTCGCGGTACATCTTCGGGATCTGGCGCAGGAAGGTCGAGCGGTAGTAGCTCAGCGCGTTCTCGATCTCGTCGGCGACCGTCAGCTTCGCGGTGCGCAGCATGCGCGTCTGCCAGATCTGCGTGACCCGGGCACGCAGCAGCGCCTCGTTCTCGGCGCGCTCGCGCTCGGTCTGCAGCGCGTCGCGCTGCTCGACGAGCTCGGCGATCGTGCGCTCGGCGTCGAGGATGCTCTTGCGCTGCACCTCGGTCGGGTGCGCGGTCAGCACCGGCGAGATGTAGGCGTGGGCCAGCGCGCGGGCGATGTCGGCGGCGCGGATGTCGGCGCGTGCCAGGCGCTCCAGCGTCATCGCCAGCGACCCTTCCTGAAGGTGGCCCTGGCGCTCGTGGTGGTCGCGCCGGCGCACGTGGTGGCGGTCTTCGGCGATGTTGGCCAGGTGCGAGAAATAGCTGAACGCGCGGATCACGCTGACGGTCTGGTCGCCGGTCAGATTCTTCAGCAGCCGGTCGAGCGCGCGGCCGGCCTGCGCGTCGCTCTTCAGGCGGTAGGCCACCGACAGCTGGCGCACCCGCTCGACCAGTTCGAAGGCCTCCTTGCCCTCCTGCTCGCGGATCACGTCGCCGAGGATGCGCCCGAGCAGCCGGATGTCGTCGACGAGCGGGCGGTTCTTCTCGGCGGCGCTGCGCTTGTCGTCCGGGCTGGGGTGGGCTCGTGGCATGGGGCTCTCGGTGCGTGGGTCGGCCTGTCGATCTTAGAGGCGATGCAAGAGACGGGCCTGCTAGCATTCCGCGCATGCCTGAATCTTCCCCGGTCGCTACCCTGATCGCCACCCGCGAAAGCCGCCTCGCGCTGTGGCAGGCCGAGCACGTTCGCACGCTGCTGACGCAACGCTTCGGCATGGCCGTCGGCCTGCTCGGCATGACGACGCGCGGCGACCAGATCCTCGACCGCACGCTGTCAAAGGTCGGCGGCAAGGGCCTGTTCGTCAAGGAGCTCGAGACCGCGCTCGAGGAAGGGCGTGCGCAGCTCGCGGTGCATTCGCTGAAGGATGTGCCGATGGACCTGCCCGAGGGCTTCGAGCTCGCCGCGGTGCTCGAGCGCGAGGACCCGCGCGATGCCTTCGTCTCGCCGCGCTATGCGTCGCTGGCCGAGCTGCCGGCCGGCGCGGTCGTCGGCACGTCGAGCCTGCGCCGTGTCGTGCAGTTGCTCGGCGCGAGACCCGACCTCGACGTCCAGCCGCTGCGCGGCAACCTCGACACGCGGCTGCGCAAGCTCGACGAAGGCGGCTTCGACGCGATCGTGCTGGCCGCCGCCGGGCTGATGCGGCTCGGGCTGGCGCAGCGCATCGCGAGCCGCTTCGAGCACGCCGCGATGCTGCCGTGTGCCGGCCAGGGTGCGCTCGGCATCGAGGTGCGCACCGACTCGACCGCGCTGCGCGCGCAACTCGCGCAGCTCACGCACCGCCCGACCTGGTTCGCGGTGCAGGCCGAGCGGGCGGTGTCGCGGGCGCTGGGCGGCAGCTGCAGCATGCCGCTGGCCGCGCACGCGCGCTGGCAGGGCGACGCACTCGAACTGCAGGCCGTGCTCGGCCATGCACGCATGCCGCGCATGCCGCTGCTGCGCGTTCAGGCGAGCGCCGCGGTGTCGAGCGACGCGCAGGCGCGCGCCCTCGGCGAGCGCGCCGCGCGGCAGTTGCAGCAGGCCGGCGCGGCGGCCTACCTCGACGCCGCGCGGGCGGCGGATGGCGCCGGCTGAGCCGGCGCGCCGGGTCATGCGGGTGATCGTCACGCGGCCGGCGGCGCAGGCCGCCAACTGGGTCGCGCAGCTGCAGGCGCAGGCGATCGACGCGGTCGCGCTGCCGCTGATCGGGATCGCGCCGGTCGCCGACCCGGCCGCCCTGGCCGCCGAATGGCACGGCCTGGCGTCGCGCCGGCTGGTCGTGTTCGTCAGCCCGAACGCCGCCGAGCAGTTCTTCGCGCAGCGGCCCGCCGGTGCGGCGTGGCCGGCGGGCGTGCTCGCCGCGTCGCCCGGCCCCGGCACGACGCGGGCGCTGCGCGCGCTCGGGCTGGCGCCGGCGCAGATCGTCGAGCCGGCAGCGGACGCGCCGCAGTTCGACTCGGAGGCACTGTGGGCGCAACTGCGCAGGCACGACTGGCAGGGCGCCCAGGTGCTGGTCGTGCGCGGCGACGGCGGCCGCGACTGGCTGGCGCAGACGCTGCGCGTGGCCGGCGCGCAGGTGGCCCATGTCGCGGCCTACCGGCGCATCGCGCCGGCGTTCGACGCGGCGCAGGCCGAACTGCTGCGCGCCGCGCTGGCCGAGCCGGCCGGGCACCTGTGGCTGTTCAGCAGTTCCGAGGCGATCGACCACCTGCTGGCGCTGCCGCTGCTCGCGGCGGGGCGCGGGCTCGAGAACGCGAGCGCGCTCGCCACCCATCCACGCATCGCGGCGCGGGCGCGACAGGCCGGATTCGGGCGGGTGATCGAGGCGCGCCCGGCGCCGGCCGCCGTGGTGGCCTGCATACAATCGTTGCGACCGTGATCGAAGAACCGAACGCCCCCGTCCCGAGCGCACCCGCGAGTGCCGCGGCGCTTGCCGTGGTACCGGCGGGCGTGCCGGCGCGCTGGTGGTGGCTGGCGCTGGCCGTGCTCGGCGCGCTGTGTGTCGCGAGCCTGGCGCTGGCCTGGCGCGCTGACCAGCGCGGCGCCAGCCTGGAGCAGGAACTGGTGCTGCGGCAGCAGGACAGCGCCGCCAAGGCGACCGAGGCGCGCACGCTCGCCAAACAGGCACAGGAAGGCGTCACCGAAGCGAGCGCGAAGGTCGCGCTGCTGGAAGCCCGCGTCGCCGAGGTGGCGGTGCAGCGCGGTCAGCTCGAGGAGCTGATCCAGTCGCTGTCGCGCTCGCGCGACGAGAACCTGCTTGTCGACCTGGAGGCGTCGATCCGCGTCGCGATGCAGCAGACCGCGATCACCGGCAGTGCCGAGCCGCTGGTCGCGAGCCTGAAGCAGGCCGACGACCGCCTGGCCCGCTACGGCGAACCGCGCCTGGACGGCGTGCGGCGTGCGATTGCGCGCGATCTGGGCCGCGTCAAGGCCACCAGCGTCGCCGAAGGTTGAGCGTTGGCAACTTCAAGCGGCAAACTCAGTGAGAAACAACTGCCGTGTCCTGCTTCACTTTCTACAGAAATAGATCCTTTCATAAGCTCAGCTAAGCTTTTTGAAATCG
>JAYSLR010000618.1:0-4739 GCA_043725365.1 Rhizobacter sp.
TGGAAGGCCGAGAAGGCCGCGGCCCAGGGCTCGGCGCACGTGAAGGAAGAGATCGACCGCATCCGCACCCAGATCGAGGAGTTCAAGCGCAAGGGCGACTTCAACAAGGTCGCCGAGTTGCAGTACGGCAAGCTGCCGGACCTCGAGAAGACGCTGAAGGACACGCAGGCGAAGGAAACGAAGAAGGGCGCCGAGGGCAAGGGCAAAGGCCGGCCGCAGCTGCTGCGCACGATGGTCGGTGCCGAGGAGATCGCCGAGGTGGTCGCGCGCGCCACCGGCATTCCGGTCTCGAAGCTGATGCAGGGCGACCGCGAGAAGCTGTTGCAGATGGAAGCCAAGCTGCACGAGCGCGTGATCGGCCAGGATGAGGCGATCACCGCGGTCGCGAACGCGATCCGCCGCTCGCGCTCGGGCCTGTCGGACCCGAACCGGCCGACCGGCTCGTTCCTGTTCCTCGGGCCGACCGGCGTCGGCAAGACCGAGCTGTGCAAGGCGCTCGCCGGTTTCCTGTTCGACAGCGAGGACCACCTGATCCGCCTCGACATGAGCGAGTTCATGGAGAAGCACTCGGTCGCACGGATGATCGGCGCGCCTCCCGGCTACGTCGGCTACGACGAGGGCGGCTACCTGACCGAAGCGGTGCGGCGCAAGCCGTACAGCGTGCTGCTGCTCGACGAGGTCGAGAAGGCGCACCCGGACGTGTTCAACGTGCTGCTGCAGGTGCTCGACGACGGCCGCCTGACCGACGGCCAGGGCCGCACGGTGGACTTCAAGAACACCGTGATCGTGATGACCAGCAACCTCGGTTCGCACCAGATCATGCAGATGGCAGGCCAGAGCAGCGAGGAGATCCGCGACGCGGTCTGGGTCGAGGTCAAGCAGCATTTCCGGCCCGAGTTCCTGAACCGCATCGACGAAGCGGTGGTGTTCCACGCGCTCGACGCCAAGAACATCCAGGCGATCGCGAAGATCCAGCTGAAGGTGCTCGAGACGCGGCTCGAGAAGATGGAGATGAAGCTCGAGGTTTCGCCGCGTGCCCTCAGCGAGCTGGCGAAGGCGGGGTTCGACCCGGTGTTCGGGGCGCGGCCACTGAAGCGCGAGATCCAGCGGCGCATCGAGAACCCGGTCGCGAAGCTGATCCTCGAGGGGCGCTTCGGACCGAAGGACGTGATCCCGGTCGACTTCGAGGACGGCGAGTTCTCGTTCGAGCGCGTGGTTCACTGAGGCGCGGTGCGACGGTGGTAGCCGTCGCCCGCGTTCGCCGCCAGCGGGAATCCCCGAGGCCCGTCGCGCCCGATTCGCGCGTGGCGGGCTTCGCGGGATTGCACAATAGGCCATGCAGCCGCGCTCCATGCAGACCGTCAGCGCCGATCGCAGCGCGTCGGCTCCACATGGCAGGCGCTGACGGCGCGCGCCGGCGCTGGCGTGCCGGCCAGCGCGTCACCGCATGGCTGCTGGCCGTCTGGTGCCTCGTGACCTTCGGCGTCGGCTACTTCGCGCGCGAGCTGAGTGCCAGCCTGTTCGGCTGGCCGTTCAGCTTCTGGGTCGCGGCACAAGGGGCGCTGATCGTCTACTTGGCGCTCGTTTGCGTCTACGCGTGGGCGATGCACCGCCTCGATGTCGCGCACGGCGTTGCCGAGGAAGACTAGCGTGCCTTCGCCCGACGAGCTCGCCTTCCACCGCCGGCTGAACCGGATCTACCTGCGCTACACGATCGGCTTCCTGGCGTTCGTCGGGTTGCTCGCCGTGCTCGAGCAGATCGGGCTGCCGCGGCGCTGGATCGGCGTGATCTTCCTGCTGGCGACGGTCGGCCTGTACGCAGCGATCGGCGTCGTCAGCCGGACCACCGACGCGGCCGAGTACTACGTCGCCGGGCGCCGCGTGCCGGCGATGTACAACGGCATGGCGACGGCCGCCGACTGGATGTCGGCGGCCTCGTTCATCGGTCTGGCCGGAACGCTGTACCTGCAGGGCTACGGTGGGCTGGCCTACGTGATGGGCTGGACCGGCGGTTTCGTGCTGGTCGCGGTGCTGCTGGCGCCTTACCTGCGCAAGTTCGGCCAGTACACGATTCCCGACTTCCTCGCGGCACGCTACGGTGGCCGGATGCCGCGGTTGATCGGGCTGATTGCCGCGATCCTGTGCTCGTTCGTCTACCTGGTGGCGCAGATCTATGGCGTCGGATTGATCACGACGCAGCTCACCGGCGTCGACTTCGTGCTCGGCATCTTCCTCGGCCTGGGCGGCGTGCTGGTGTGCTCGTTCCTCGGCGGGATGCGCGCGGTGACCTGGACGCAGGTCGCCCAGTACATCATCCTGGTGATCGCGTACCTGATTCCGGTCGTCTGGCTGTCGATCAAGCAGACCGGCGTGCCGGTGCCGCAGCTCATCGTCGGCCAGCAGCTCGCGAAGGTCAGCGAGCGCGAGCAGCAGCTGCTGCAGGACCCGAAGGAGCGCGAAGTGCAGGCCTTGTTCAAGGCGCGCGCCGACCAGTACGCCGACAAGCTGAAGGACGTGCCGGCCGCGCTCGTTGCCGACCGCGCCGAGGCGCAGCGTCGCAGCCGCGAACTGAAGGCGGCGAATGCGCCGCTGCGCGAGATCCAGGCCGCCGACAAGGCGCTCGTGACCCAGCCGAAGACCGAGGCACTCGCGCGCGAGGCCTGGACGCGCGCCCAGGCCGTCGACGAGGCGCGTGCCCAGCCGCTGGCGGGCATGCCACGGCACGCCCAGCAGTTCGCCGGCGACCCGGCCGGCGACGCCACGCAGCGCAAGATCTTCGAGGAGTCGCGCCGCAACTTCCTCGCGCTGGTGTTCTGCCTGATGGTGGGCACGGCAGCGCTGCCGCACATCCTGATGCGCAGCTACACGACGCCGTCGGTGCGGGCGGCGCGCGAGTCGGTGGCCTGGTCGCTGTTCTTCATCCTGCTGCTGTACCTGACGGCGCCGGCGCTGGCGGTGCTGGTCAAGTACGAGGTCTTCAACGGGCTCGTCGGGCTGCCGTTCAACCGGTTGCCGCCCTGGATCGCCGAATGGGCGCGCGTGGACCCGTCGCTGGTGTCGGTGGTCGACATCAACCACGACGGCATCCTGCAACTCGGCGAGATCCGGATCGGCAGCGATCTCATCGTGCTGGCCACGCCCGAGATCGCGGGGCTGCCGTACGTCATATCGGGCATGGTGGCGGCTGGCGGGCTGGCGGCGGCGCTGTCGACCGCCGACGGCCTGTTGCTGACGATAGGCAACGCGCTGTCGCACGACCTGTACTTCAAGCTGATCGGGCCGGGCGCGTCGCCGTCGCGGCGCGTCACGGTCTCGAAGGTGCTGCTGCTGGTGGCGGCACTGGCCGCCGCCGCAGTGGCGGCGCAACGGCCGGCGGACATCCTGTTCCTGGTGACCGCGGCATTCTCGATCGCCGCGTCGGCGTTCTTCCCGGCGCTGGTGCTGGGCATCTTCTGGAGTCGGGCGAACCAGTGGGGCGCCCTCTGCGGCATGGCGAGCGGCCTGGGCCTGACGCTGTACTACCTGATTCGCAACGAGGCCTGGCTGCGCGCGCTGTTCGGGGTCACGGCGCCGGTCGACCTGTGGTTTGGCATCTTGCCGGTGTCGGCGGGGGTGTTCGGGGTGCCGCTCGGGTTTGCGGCCTGCGTGCTGGTCAGCCTGCTGACGCCGGGCCCGTCGGCGCAGACGCGCGCGTTCGTGCGCGGGCTGCGCCAGCCGGGACCGGGCTGAACCTGGCCGTGCCGGCGGCGAAAGATCGGGCTATAATCATCGGCTTACCTTGCCACACCCGGGTCTGACGCTTCGGGGTGGCTCAACTGTCTCGCGCCCCGTTTTCGAGGGCCGAGCGAACCACAAGGAGTCTCAATGCGTCATTATGAAATCGTTCTGCTGATCCACCCGGATCAGAGCGAACAGGTTCCGGCCATGCTGGAACGTTACAAGGGTGTCATCACCGCCGGCGGTGGCAAGGTGCACCGCGTGGAGGACTGGGGCCGCCGCCAGATGGCCTACATGATCCAGAAGCTCGCGAAGGCGCACTACCTGTGCATCAACATCGAGTGCGGCAAGGAAGTGCTGGCCGAGCTCGAGACGGGATTCCGCTTCAACGACGCCGTGCTGCGCCACCTGACGGTGCTGCAGGACGAAGCCGTGACCGCGCCGTCGGTGATGATGAAGATGGTCGAGCGCGAAGACTCGCGCAAGTCGTCTCCCCCGCCGGATCGTGGCGATCGCGGTGACCGCGGCGACCGTCCTGAGCGTCAAGAGCGCCCGCCGCAGGAGGCTTCGGCCTGAAAGGTCTTGGCCAAGAGCGCGTTTGATCGTTGCCCGCACTGCAGCGCCGAATGAACCGGTTGGTTCTGACGGCGCAACTGGTGGAACGAGGCGCGTTGCGATACACCCCCGCCGGTTTGCCGGCCCTCGATTTGAGCCTGAAGCACGAATCGGAGGTCACGCAGGACGGTAAGCCCCGCAAGGTCTGGTTCGACATCCGGGCGCGGGCGATCGGGGAGATCACAGCGCGGGTCGGCAGGCTCGAGTTGGGAAGCATCCACGGCTTTGCCGGTTTCCTGGGCTCGCAGCGCAACGGTCGAGGTGTCGTGTTCCATGTAACCGAGCTGGATTGACGTTCCATCGACGCAATCGGCTCACTGTTCGAAATTTGAAAGAGGTGTCATATGCCCCCGCCACGTGGTAAAGGCCGGTTCTCGAAGGACCGCAAGCCCAAGCGCAATACCCAG
>JAYSLR010000619.1:0-3043 GCA_043725365.1 Rhizobacter sp.
TCATCGGCAACGAGACCAAGGTCAAGGTCGTCAAGAACAAGGTCTCGCCGCCGTTCAAGACCGCCGAGTTCGACATCCTGTACGGCCAGGGCATCAGCCGCGAGGGCGAGGTGATCGACATGGGCGTCGAGCAGAAGGTGCTCGAGAAGAGCGGCTCCTGGTACGCCTACAACGGCGAGAAGATCGGCCAGGGCAAGGACAACGCGCGCGAGTTCCTGCGCGAGAACCCCGCGCTCGCATTCGAGATCGAGAACAAGGTCCGCGAAGCGGCTGGCATCCGGCTGCTGGCAGGCGCCGGGCTGGCGGAAGAGAAGCCGGCCAAGCTGAAGGTCGTCAAGGAATAGCTCGCCATGAGCGAGGGGCCGACATGACGAGCCCGCCGCCCGGCCGCCCGAAGGCGGGCGACATCCCCTCGGGGGATCGCGCGCGGTACGCCGCGAGCCAGGGGCCGACGTGACTGCTCGGTCGCTGAAGGCGCGCGCGCTGCAGTGGCTCGCGCAGCGCGAGCACAGTCGCGTCGAACTGCGGCGCAAGCTGCTGCCGCACGCAAAGTCCGAGGACGAGCTGGCCGCAGGCTCGGGCGCGGCGCCGCACGAGCCGGCGGCGGCGCGCGTCGAGGCGCTGCTCGACTGGCTCGAGGCGCATCGCTACCTGTCGCAGGAGCGCTTCGTCGAGTCGCGCGTGCATGCGCGCTCGGCGCGCTTCGGCAACCTGCGCATCCGCCAGGAGCTGAAGCAGCATCAGGTGGCGCTGTCACCCGAGGCGGCGCAGGCACTGAAAGACGGCGAACTCGGGCGCGCCCGCGCGGTGCGCGAGCGCAAGTTCGCGCAGTGGCCGGCCGACGCTGCCGAGCGCGCCCGGCAGGCGCGGTTTCTCGCCGGCCGCGGCTTCTCGCCCGAGGTGATCGCGCGCGCGCTGCGCGGGCCCGCCCGTGCCGCCGAAGACGGGGCCGACGGGGTCGAGGGGATCGACGCCACGCCCGACTGAACCGCCGCTGCACGTCAGCGATGGTGCAGAGCAGCATGCTACATTCGATGGCTGATTTGCCGGCTCGCCGGGCGTCGTCGCCCGGGCGGGCCTCTGCCAAGCATCGCCCCGCCCGAACACCCGCCACCACTTCGCCCGCCCACCGATGGCCCTGCCCACCGCAGCCAGCGAGCGCCAGCTCAAGCACCGTCGCCGCATCGACGTGCAGATCTACGCGCGCGGCAACGGCCTGTGGGAGGTCGATGCCCACATCACCGACACCCGCCCGCTCGAGACCCGCATGGCCGCCGGCTTGTTGCCGGCGGGCGAGCCGATCCACGACATGCTGGTGCGTCTCGTGGTGGACGAGCAGTTCAACGTCGTCGAGGCGGGCGCGCAGACGCTGGCGATGCCCTACCCGGGTGAGTGCAACAGCTACGGCGACGCCTACGGCCGCCTGGTCGGGTTGAACCTGATGAGGGGCTTCCGCGACGCCGTGAAGGAACGCCTCGGCGGCGTCAAGGGCTGCACCCACATCACCGAGCTGACGCAGGTGCTGCCGACCGCGGTCGTGCAGGCGTTCGCCGGCGAAGTGCTCGACACCCGCGGGGATTCTCACGACAGCGACCGGCCGTTCCAGATCGGCCGTTGCCATGCGCTGCGCGCCGATGGCCCGTCCGTCAAGACCTACTACCCGCGCTGGTATCGGGCACCCCTGAACGGCATTTCCGCCGGCGCGCCGTCGAGCGCCGCCATCGTCACCTCCGATAACTGAAAGTCCGAGAGACCCACCATGAAGATCCACGAGTACCAGGGCAAGGAAATCCTGCGCCAGTTCGGCGTGCCGGTGCCGCGCGGCTACCCCGCGTTCAGCGTGCGCGAGGCCACCGAGGCGGCGCAGAAGCTGGGCGGCCCGGTCTGGGTCGTGAAGGCGCAGATCCACGCCGGCGGTCGCGGCAAGGGCGGCGGCGTGAAGCTGGCGCGCTCGATGGCGGAGGTGGAGAAGCTCTCCGGCGAGATCCTCGGCATGCAGCTCAAGACGCACCAGACCGGCCCCGACGGCCAGAAGGTGCGCCGCCTGCTGATCGAGGAAGGCGCGGACATCAAGAAAGAGTATTACGTCGCCGCCGTCACCGACCGCGCCACGCAGAAGGTCGCGATCATGGCCAGCAGCGAAGGCGGCATGGACATCGAGGAGGTCGCCCACGCCACGCCCGAGAAGATCCTGAAGGTCTTCGTCGACCCCGCGACTGGCCTGACGGATGCGCAAGGGACTGAATTGGCCAATGGCATCGGCGTCCCGCCCGGCTCGACGGCGCAGGCGATCGACGTGTTCAAGAAGCTCTACCAGTGCTACATGGACACCGACTGCTCGCTGGCCGAGATCAACCCGCTGATCCTGGAAGGCAACGGCCACATCAAGGCGCTGGACGCGAAGTTCAATTTCGACGCGAACGCCCTGTTCCGCCACCCCGAGATCGTCGCCTACCGCGACCTCGACGAGGAAGACCCGGCCGAGATCGAGGCCAGCAAGTTCGACCTCGCCTACATTCAGCTCGACGGCAACATCGGCTGCCTGGTGAACGGCGCGGGCCTGGCGATGGCGACGATGGACACGATCAAGCTGTTCGGCGGCGAGCCGGCGAACTTCCTCGATGTCGGCGGCGGCGCCACCGCGGAGAAGGTCACCGAGGCCTTCAAGATCATGCTGGCCAGCCCCAAGGTCGAGGCGATCCTCGTCAACATCTTCGGCGGCATCATGCGCTGCGACACGATCGCCGAGGGTGTGATCACCGCGTGCAAGGCGGTCAACCTGACGGTGCCGCTGGTCGTGCGGATGAAGGGAACGAACGAGGATCTGGGCAAGAAGATGCTCAAGGAATCCGGCCTGCCCATCATCACCGCCGAATCGATGGCCGACGCCGCCAAGGCCGTCATGGCCGCGCTGAAGAAGTAAGCAGCACCGAACAGTCACCGCACTTTTTCGTCGCACCACGCCCGTCGCCGGGCCGCCCCAAGACGGGCGTGATCCCCTCGGGGGATCGGGTGCGGTACACCGCACACGAGGGGCACCATG
>JAYSLR010000620.1:0-7818 GCA_043725365.1 Rhizobacter sp.
GTCGGGCACAGCACGAGGATGCGCGGGCCGTAGATCACGCCTTTCTCGCGCCGCTGGGTGTTGTCACCGCGCGAGGCGAGCACGCGCTGCAGCGCCGGCAGGATGAACGACGCGGTCTTGCCGCTGCCGGTGCTGGCCGACACCATCAGGTCAGCGCCTTCCAGCCCCGGCGGAATCGCCTGCAACTGCACTTCGGTGGCGGTCTCGTAGCCGGACGCGGCGACGGCCTTGGTGAGGGCTTCATTCAGGCCCAGATTCTCGAAACTCATGGTCTTCTTTCTTCTTCAAACATGGCACGCGCGCACGCCGCCTCATGGGCGAAAGGCGTGCAAGAACGCACCGGTCACCACGCGAGCGCGGTGACCAAGAGGTCGCTGGGGAGAAGGTCCGAATCAGCGCCAAGGGAGCGGCGCTGGATCTCGGGAACAGTCAAAGCGACGGCATCGCCGCCAACCATTCCCTGCAATTGCCGAGGCGCTTGCTTGAGGAGTTCGAACAGGCCGCGCGGTGCACCTTGATGTGCGTTCTCTTGCGAGAAGGGCCGCGGGAAGACTCGATGAGGTCAGAGGGGATGAACGGAACGCCGAAGTTTCAATCCCGAAGGCTTCAAACTCTGGCGAAGCTCGCATTCTAGCGGTCCCCGGGTTTTCCCGCAAGGCCCTGCGGCCATCAGATCGCGAGCAGGTGCTGGCGGTAGTAGGCCAGTTCGTCGATCGATTCATGGATGTCGGCCAGCGCCGTGTGCGCCTGAGCCTTCTTGAAGCCCGCGAGGATCCCGGGCTTCCAGCGCTTCGCGAGCTCCTTCAGCGTGCTCACATCGAGGTTGCGGTAGTGGAAGAAGGCCTCGAGCTTGGGCATGTGGTTGGCGAGAAAGCGTCGGTCCTGGCAGATGCTGTTGCCGCACATCGGCGAGGTGCTCTTCGGCACGAAGCGCTTCAGGAAGTCGATCACCTGGGCCTCGGCCTCGGCCTCGCCGACCACCGATGCCTTGACGCGGTCGATCAGGCCGCTGCGACCGTGCGTGCCCTTGTTCCAGGCGTCCATCGCGTCGAGCGTGGCGTCGCTCTGGTGCACCGCGAACACCGGGCCCTCAATGCGGTTGCCCAGGTGCGGGTCGGTGACGACGACGGCAATCTCGATGATGCGATCGGTCTCGGGGTACAGGCCGGTCATCTCGAGGTCGATCCAGACGAGGTTCTGATCGTGGCTGGCCAGCGTGGTTTCGTTCATTCGGGTTCTCCTTCCGGCGATTTTCGCAGACCCTACACTTCCCTCCCATGCAAGCTCTCGTTCTGACGTCCGTGTTTGCCGCCGCGCTGGTGCTGTCGGTGCTGCTGAAGTTCTGGCTCGCCACGCGCCAGATGCGCCATGTCGCAGCGCACCGCGACGCCGTGCCCCTGCCCTTCGCGGCGAAGATCACGCTCGCCGCGCACCAGCGCGCCGCCGACTACACGCTCGCGAAGGGCCGCTTCGGCCTGCTGAGCATGGCCTTCGGTGCGGTCGTGCTGCTGGCCTGGACGCTGCTCGGCGGCATCGATGCGCTCAGCGCGGTCGTGCGCGACGCCGTGCAGCCACGTTTCGGCGCGATGGCCTACCAGCTCGCGCTGCTGGCGGGCTTCGCGGTGGTCGGCAGCCTGCTCGAACTGCCGTTCGATCTGTACAGCACATTCCGCATCGAGCAGCGCTTCGGCTTCAACCGCATGACCTGGCGGCTCTACCTCGCCGACATGCTGAAGGGTGCGCTCGTCGGCGCGCTGATCGGCCTGCCGGTCGCCGCGCTGATGCTGTGGATCATGGGGGCCGCCGGCGGCCTGTGGTGGCTGTGGGCCTGGGGCGCATGGATGGCCTTCAACCTGTTGATCCTGGTGCTGTACCCGACGGTGATCGCGCCGCTGTTCAACAAGTTCGTTCCGCTCGCCGATGACTCGCTGAAGCTGCGCGTGCAGGCGCTGATGGCGCGCTGCGGCTTCGCCGCCAAGGGCCTGTTCGTGATGGACGGCAGCAAGCGATCGGCCCATGCGAACGCGTATTTCACCGGCTTCGGCGCCAGCAAACGCGTGGTGTTCTTCGACACGCTGCTGGCCAAGCTGACGCCGGGCGAGGTCGAGGCGGTGCTGGCGCACGAGCTCGGCCACTTCAAGCACAAGCACGTGATCAAGCGAATCGCCGCGATGTTCGCGATCAGCCTCGCCGGCCTCGCGCTGCTGGGCTGGTTGTCGATGCAGGCCTGGTTCTACGCCGGGCTGGGTGTGCGACCGTCGATGACGGCGCCGAACGACGCGATCGCGCTGCTGCTGTTCCTGCTCGTGACGCCGGTGTTCGGCTTCTACGTCTCGCCGCTGCTCGCGTTGCTGTCGCGCCGGCACGAGTTCGAGGCCGACGCCTACGCATGCCGCCAGGCCAGCGGCCAGGACCTCGCCGCCGCACTGCTGAAGCTGCACGAAGACAACGCCGCGACGCTGACGCCCGATCCGTTGTATGTTCGCTTCTACTATTCGCACCCGCCGGCCGGCGAACGTCTCGCCGCACTGGCGCGGGTGCCCTCGTCACTGCAACCGGCCTGAATCCGATGAGCAATCTGCTGCACCAGAAATGCCAGGCACTCGCGGGCGGCCAGCCGATGAGCGACGCGGTGGTTCGCGATCACCTGGCGCAGGTCAGCGGCTGGCACCTGAACCAGGGTGCGATCGAGAAGAGCTTCGCCTTCAAGAACTTCTACGAGACGGTCGCGTTCGTGAACGCGCTGGCCTGGATCTGCAACACCGAGGATCACCATCCGGAGCTCGCGGTGAGCTACGGCCGCTGCGTCGTGCGCTTCAACACGCATTCGATCGGCGGGGTGTCGATCAACGATTTCATCTGCGCGGCCAAGGCCGACGCGCTGGTGGCCTTTGTCGCCTGAGTCCGTTTGAGCAAGACCGTCGCGCTCGACCTCGGGCTGGTGGTCGCCGGGCACGGCCGCCACTACATCGTCGAGACGCCGGACGGCGAGCGCGTCATCTGCCACCCGCGCGGCAAGAAGAGCGACTGCGTCGTCGGCGACCGCGTGCGCTGGCAGCCTTCCGGCGACGAAGGCGTGATCGAGCACGTCGAGCCACGCCGCAACCTGCTGTTCCGGCAAGACGAATGGAAGACCAAGTCGTTTGCCGCCAACCTCGACCAGCTGATGGTGCTGGTCGCCGCCGAACCGGTGTTCAGCGAGTCGCAGCTGGCACGCGCGCTGATCGCCGCCGAAAGTGCCGGCATCCCGGCACGCATCGTGCTGAACAAGGCCGACCTGCCCGCGATCGCTGCTGCGCGTGAGCGCCTCGCGCCGTACGCGGCGATGGGCATCGAGATCGTCGAGCTCGCGCTGAAGGCGCGGCCCGACGCGGCCCGCTCCGCGCTCGCACCGCTGCTCGCCGGCAACGCGACGCTGGTGCTCGGGCCCAGCGGCACCGGCAAGAGCACGCTGATCAACCTGCTCGCGCCCGATGCGAAGGCGCAGGTCGGCGAGGTCTCGCAGGCGCTCAACTCGGGGCGTCACACGACCACCACCACGCAGTGGTACTGGCTGCCCGGCAGCGAGCGCAGCAGTGCGCTGATCGACTCGCCGGGCTTCCAGGAGTTCGGCCTGCGCCAGATCGATGCCGCCCAGTTGCCCGTGCTGATGCCCGACCTGCGCATCCACGCGTCGGCGTGCCGGTTCTACAACTGCACGCATCTGCACGAGCCGGGCTGCGGCGTGCGCGCGGCACTCGAGCGCGGCGAGATCAGCGAGTCGCGCTACCGGATCTACGGCGAGATCCTCGCCGAGCTGGTGCAGCGGCGTTAGCCAACCAGATTGGCCAGCGACAGCAGCGCCAGCAGCAGCATCCACAGAACCACCGAACGCCAGACCAGCCCGACCACGCTGCGCAGGTGGCCGATCACCGGTGGCAAGCCCGTGGTGGAGCCTTCGGCCATCACCGCCTCGGGCTGGGCGCCGGCCTCGAAGGTCTGCGACCGGTCCGGTGTGACACCCGGCGCCGCATTGCCGCCGAGTTGCACGCCCACGGCACCCGCCGCGGCGGCGAGGATGATGCCTTCGTTCGGGTGCTTCCACAGGCCGGCGTCACGGCGCCAGCAACTCACCGCCTCCTCGAAGTTGCCGACCACCGCGAAGCCGAAGGCCGTGAGCCGCGCCGGCACGAAGTCGAGCCCACTGAACAGGCGCTGCGACAGTTCCAGCAGCCGCAGGTTCACCGGCGCATCGATGGTGCGGCTCTTGAACGCCCAGTAGCGGCTGGCGTACTCGGCCATGCGGTACAGCACCGCACCGGCCGGGCCCAGGCCGAAGCTCGACAGCAGCACGAACCAGAAGAAGACCCCGAACACGTGACGATGCGCGGCCAGCAGCGAATGCTCGATGACGTGACGCAGCAGTTCGGTGCGCGGCAGCTCGCTCGCATCGAGATGGCGCCATTCGGAGAGCAGGCGCCGCGCCTCGGCCTCGTCACCGCGATCGAGCGCGGCGCGGATGTCGGTGAAATAGTGGCTGAACTGGCGAAAGCCCAGCGTGAGGTAGAGCACGGCCACGTCCCAGGCCAGCGCCAGCAACACGTTGAAGTGCGCGAGCCCCGCATGCACGCCCCAGGCGACGAGGGCGGGGAACAGCGCAGTGACGCTCCAAACCACCCACGCATGGTGGTCGCGCCCGGCGTCGAAGTTGCGGCCGGTCCAGCGCATCCAGCCGGTCAGCGAATCGTGAACCACGTTGCCGCGCGGCAGCGGCTTCAGTTGCTCGATCAGCAACGCGAACAGGACGGCGAAGAAGCTCATGCGAGCCCGATGATAGCGACGCCCCTGTGCGTCAGGCCGCGAGGAAACGATAGAGATTGCGCAGCATCGCCGCGGTCGCGCCCCAGATGAAGTAGCGACGCGGCTGGCCGGCTTCGTCCTGACCGTCCCACGGGATTGACAGAAACTCTCGCGACGCGCCGTTCAGTTCGACCGAGTGGCGCCGGTGATTTGCGGGATTCATCAGGAACGACAACGGCACCTCGAAGACTTCGGCCACCTCGCAGGGCTCGGGCAGCACGGCGAAGCCGGGGCGAACCAGCGCGACGACCGGCGTCACGATGAACCCGGTGCCGGTGGTGTAGGTCGGCATCGCCCCGAGCACGTCGACGAAGTGCGCCTCGAGACCGATCTCCTCGTGCGCCTCGCGCAGGGCCGTGGCCGCGGCATCGGCGTCGCCCGGATCCACGCGGCCGCCGGGAAAGCTGATCTGGCCGGGGTGGTCGGTCAGGTGCTCGGTGCGCTGGGTCAGCAGCACGTTGATCTCGCCGCGCGGGACCAGCGCGATCAGAACCGACGCGTGCGCCGGCGTGCGCTCGGTGAAGCGACCCTCGGTCTTGATCTCGGGGGTCCAGACCGGTGGCATCAGGAAGCGCTGGCGCAGGGCTTCACTGTGCAGCACCTCCGGCGTCACCGCGGGCAGGTGATCGTCGATGCCGATGACGGGAAGTTGCTGCGGATCGAAGCTCAGGGCCATGGCGATTCGGGGAACGACAAAGGCCGCCCATCGGGCGGCCTCGAGGCAGGCGGGTCGACGCGCGGCGGTGGCCGCGCCGGCAACCTCAGGCCAGCTTTTCCTTGATGCGCGCCGACTTGCCCGAGCGGCTGCGCAGGTAATACAGCTTCGCGCGGCGCACATCGCCGCGGCGCTTGACCTCGATCGACGCGATCAGCGGGCTGTACAGCTGGAACGTACGCTCCACGCCTTCGCCGCTGGAGATCTTGCGCACAATGAAGCTGGAATTCAGGCTGCGATTGCGCTTGGCGATCACGACGCCTTCGAAGGCCTGCAGCCGTTTGCGCGTGCCTTCGACGACCTTGACGCTGACGATCACGGTATCGCCGGGCGCGAACTCGGGAATGGTCTTGTTCAGGCGCGAGATTTCCTCGTGCTCGAGGGTCTGGATCAGATCCATGGTTTCTCCAATGTGATCATGCCAACGCGTTGATGGAGTTGGGTGGAGCGGCGACTGGAGTCTTCTGACTCGTCTGTGCTCGCTGCGGGGCAGAGGATCGAAAAGCTTTTGATTATGTCACAAGCGATGCCAGGTACCGCTCGTCCGCCGGGCTGAGCCGCCCAGCCGCCCGCGCCGCCGCGATCAGGTCGGGCCGCTTGCGCGCCGTCAATGCCAGCGACTGCTCGCGCCGCCAGCGTGCGATCTCGGCGTGGTGGCCGGACATCAGCACGGCAGGGACCGCCCGAGCGCCATCGCCCGATGCCAGCAGTTCCGGGCGGCTGTAGTGCGGGCAGTCGAGCAGACCGTCGGAAAAGCTGTCCTGCTGGTGCGACTGCGCGTCGCCCAGCACGCCCTCCTGCAGGCGCGCGACGGCGTCCAGCAGTGCGAGCGCGGGCAACTCGCCGCCCGACAGCACGAAGTCGCCCAGACTCAATTCCAGATCGACATGCCGGTCGATGAAGCGCTGGTCTATGCCCTCGTAGCGGCCGCACAGCAGCACCGCGCCGGGCGACGCCGCGAGACCGTCGACGACCGCCTGGTCGATGCGCCGCCCGGTCGGCGTGAAATGCACGACTGGCGCCGCCACGACGTCGGCGCGCGCCACGCGGACGGCGGCGAGCGCCCGCTCGAGCGGCTCGACCAGCATCACCATGCCCGGTCCGCCGCCATACGGGCGGTCGTCGACGCGGCGATACGCGTTGTCGGCGAAGTCGCGCAACGGCCAGAGCTTCACGTCGACCTGCCCCGATTCGAACGCGCGCCGCGTGATGCCCTGCGTCAGGTGCGGCGCGAACAGTTCCGGGAACAACGTGATGACATCGAAGCGCATCGCGACCTCGCGCCTAGTAGTCCAGGCCCCAGTCGACCGTGATCAGGCGCCGTTCCAGGCTGACCTCGTCGACGTAGGCGCCGACGAACGGAATCAGCCGCTCGGCCTCCGGCGCGCTGACGCCGGCCGGCACCACTTCGGGCGCCACGCGCAGCACGCTGTGCGGACCGGTGTCGATCAGCCCGGCGACCGTCCCGAGTCGCTCTCCGGCGCGGTTGACGACGTTCAGGCCGATCAGGTCGACCCAGTAGAACTCGTCCGGCCCGGCGCTCGGGAAGCTGGCGCGACCAATGAACACGCGCGCGCCGCGCAAGGCCTCGGCGGCGCTGCGATCGGGCACTTCCTGCGCCAGTGCCACGACAACGTCGCCGTGGTCCTTGACCTGCGTGATCCTCAGCAGCGAAGGAATGGCGGCAACCCCGACCGGGCGCAACGGCCCGGCCTTCTCGGACGGCAGCAGGAACCAGCGGCGCGACGAGAACAGCGCCTGCGGGTCGGCCGCGAACGGCTGAACCTTGATCCAGCCTTTCAGGCCCCACGCATCGACGATGCGACCGACTTCGATCGCGTCCTCGGGCCAGGCGGGATCGGCGCCGAGGGGGCGGGGGGCAGCGCTCACGGCCTGCGACCCGCGGGATTCGTCAGGCGACGGCTCAGGCCGCGGCCTTGGCCTGTGCGACCAGACGCTGCACCGTCGGCGAAAGTTGCGCGCCGGTGCTGGTCCAGTGCTCGATGCGATCGAAGGCGACGCGCAACGGCTGCTCGCCACCCGAGGCGACCGGGTTGTAGAAGCCGACGCGCTCGATGAAGCGGCCGTCGCGGCGGGTGCGCGAGTCGGCGACGACGATGTTGAAGAACGGACGCTTCTTGGCGCCGCCGCGGGAGAGTCGAATCACGACCATGATTGTTCCTTCATGTGTACAGAGCATCCACCGCACCAGGACACCGTGCCTCGAACGAACGGGGTTCGAACGGTCGGGGTCACGCAGGCAT
>JAYSLR010000621.1:0-1611 GCA_043725365.1 Rhizobacter sp.
CTGCCGATCTTCGACGCCGGCCGGCTGCGTGCGAACCTGCGCGGCAAGACCGCCGACCTCGACGCCGCGATCGAGAGCTACAACGGCGCGGTGATCGACGCGGTCCATGACGCCGCCGACCAGATCAGCTCGCTGCGCTCGATCGAACGCCAGCAGGTGCAGCAGGCCAGCGCGCAGGCGGCGGCCGAATCGGCCTACGACCTGGCCACGCAGCGCTACAAGGCCGGCCTGGGCAGCTACCTGACGGTGCTGAACGCCGAGGCGACGGTGCTGAACCAGCGCCGCCTCGCCGCCGACCTGAAGGCACGCGCGCTCGACGTGCAGATCGCGCTGATCCGCGCCCTCGGCGGCGGCTACGCGGCCGATGACCAGACCGTCGCGGCCGCCCGCTGAGCCGCCGCCGCCCATCAAACGAACAACGAAAATCGAATCCCGGAGAATCCGCATGAGCTCCCCCGAAGTCACTCCCGCCGCCGCCCCGCAAGGCAACCCGACCCGCAAGAAGGCGCTGACCGCCGTGGCCGCCGCCGTTGTCGTCGCCGGCATCGCCTACGGCGCCTACTGGGCGCTGGTGCTGAACCACTTCGAGTCGACGGACAACGCCTACGTGCAGGGCAATGTCGTGCAGCTCACGCCGCAGGTCGGCGGCACCGTCGTCGCGATCAACGCCGACGACACCGACCACGTCAAGGCCGGCCAGCTGCTCGTCAGGCTCGACCCGGCCGACGCGCAGGTCGCGCTCGACCAGGCCGAGGCGCAGCTCGCGCAGACGGTGCGCGAGGTGCGCACGCTGTATGCGAACAACAGCACTTTGCGCGCGCAGATCGCGCTGCGCGAGGCCGACCTCGCGCGCGCCAGGAGCGACGAGGCGCGAGCGCAGGACGACGTGGCGCGGCGCTCGCCGTTGGTGGCCACCGGTGCGGTCGGCAAGGAGGAGTTCAACCACTCGACCGCGGCGCTCGCCGCGGCGAAGAGCAGCGTCGTCGCGGCGCAATCGGCGGTGCTCGCGGCGCGCGAGCAGCTGAGCGCGAACCAGACGCTGACCGACGGCATCGCCGTCGAGCAGCACCCGAACGTGCAGCGCGCCGCGGCGCGCGTGCGCGAGGCCTACCTGGCGTTGCGCCGCGCCGACCTGCTCGCGCCGGTCGACGGCTTCGTCGCCAAGCGCAGCGTGCAGCTCGGCCAGCGTGTGCAGGCGGGCGCGCCGCTGATGTCGGTCATCGCACTGAACCAGGTCTGGGTCGAGGCGAACTTCAAGGAGAGCCAGCTGCAGAACCTGCGCATCGACCAGCCGGTGACGCTCGAGGCCGACGTCTACGGCAAGAAGGTCGAGTACCACGGCCGGGTCGAGGGCCTGGGCGCGGGCACCGGTGCGGCGTTCGCGCTGCTGCCGGCGCAGAACGCGACCGGCAACTGGATCAAGGTCGTGCAACGCGTGCCGGTGCGCATCCGGCTCGACGAGAAAGAGCTGATCGAGCACCCGTTGCGCGTCGGCCTCTCGATGGACGCCAAGGTCGAGTACGCCGGTCGGATCGAAGGCCTGGGCGCGGGCACCGGCGCGGCGTTCGCGCTGCTGCCGGCGCAGAACGCGACCGGCAACTGGATCAAGGT
>JAYSLR010000622.1:0-4606 GCA_043725365.1 Rhizobacter sp.
GGAACGCACCGCGGAACTCTCGAATGCGCTCGAGCAGCTGCGCGAGCTCTCGGCCTGGCTCGACAGCGTGCGCGAGGACGAGCGCACCCGCATCGCGCGCGACATCCACGACGAGCTCGGCTCGCTGCTGGTCGCGCTGAAGATGGACGTCGAATGGATCGCCAAGCGCGTCGACGACCGCCCGCCGCTGCACGACAAGTGCGAGGGCATGGGCCGGCTGATCGCGACCGCGGTCGACAACGTCGGGCGCATCATCACCGACCTGCGCCCGAGCATCCTCGACCACCAGGGCCTCTGGGCCGCGCTCGAATGGCAGGCGCAGGAGTTCATCGAGACCACCGAGCTGCGGCACGAGCTGCAGGTCCACGTCGCCGCGGGCGTGCGCGCGCCGGCCGGCGTGCAGGGCGAGCGCTGGGCGATCGCCGTGTTCCGGATCTTCCAGGAGATGCTGTCGAACGTGGCGCGGCATGCGCAGGCACGCTCGGTCGCGATCCGCCTGTACGTCGACAGCCCGCCCGACCCGGTGCTGCACCTCGGCGTGCGCGACGACGGCATCGGCGCCGACGCGGCCGCGCTCGCGCGCCCGCACGGCCACGGCGTGCTCGGCATGCGCGAGCGTGCCGGCCACTTCGGCGGTACGGTGAGCATCGACAGCGCGCCCGGTCAGGGCACCAGTGTGCGGCTGACGATGCCGTTGCCGCAGGAGTCGGCCCCATGATCCGGGTGCTGATCTGCGACGACCACCAGATCGTGCGCCAGGGCATCCGCCAGATGCTGGCCGACGCGGCCGACATCGTGCTCGCCGCCGAGGCCGACAACGGCCCGGCCGCGCTGAAGCTGGTGCGCGACGCGAACGGCGGCAGCGCGCCCGACGCGCGCCTGAACGTCGTGCTGATGGACATCGCGATGCCGCACCGCGACGGGCTGGACGTGCTGCGCCAGCTGCGCAGCGAGTTCCCACGCCTGCCGGTGCTGATGCTCAGCACCTACCCCGACAAGCAGTACGCGGTGCGCAGCCTGAAGCTCGGCGCGGCCGGCTACCTGAACAAGAGCGCCGACTCCGAGACCATGACCGGCGCGATCCGCAAGGTCGCGGCGGGCGGCCTGTTCATAACGCCGACGGTGGCCGAGCAACTGGCCAGCACGATCGGCAGCGGTCGCGGGCCCGGCGCCGACGCACCGCTGCACGAACGGCTGTCGCACCGCGAGTACCAGGTGTTCCGGCTGCTCGCCAGCGGCAGCAGCGTCGGCGAGATCGCGGACCAACTGCTGCTGTCGAGCAACACCGTCAGCACCTACCGCGCGCGCATCCTCGAGAAGACCGGCGCGCGCAACGATGTCGAGCTCGCGCTGTACGCGGTGCGCGCCGATCTGGCACCGATCTGAGCGCGTATGCGAGCCTTCCCGAGCGGCTGTCGAGGGCATCGGGTGACCGGCTCCGTTCATGTCCCCCGGGCCGGAAGAGACCGGCCCTCCCCCTTTACTTCGCTCCGCCGGTCACCCGACGCCCTCGACAGCGGGCACCGTCACCGCGCGCGAACGCGTTTCATGACAGACGACTGCGGCGCAGCGCTCCCGCGCCGACCGTTGAGCGTCGTTGTAGTGCCAGCCCTACGTCGCAAACCCGATCGCCACGATGGCGGCGACCTTCGTTGATCCGTACTCTCGACCCCAGTGCAAGGAGCCCTTGATGACCCGCGACAGCAACACCTTCGACCCGTACAACGCCGATCGCCCGCTGATGCTGAAGTGCCGCTGCGGCGCCGACCACGCGCCCGGCGAGCACGATGCCGCGGCCGCCTCGGAGGAACGCTGGTCGCGCGACTTCATCGAGGCCACGCTGGTGAAGGCCTTGCTGCCGAGCGAGCCGCTGCGCCGGCGCTTTCTGCAGGCCGTGGGCGCGACCACCGCGCGCGCTGCGATCGCGTCGCTGCTGCCGCTGGGCGCGCTCGAGGCGATGGCGCAGGACAAGGCATCGCTGGAGAAGAAGGACCTGAAGCTCGGCTTCATCGCGATCACCTGCGCGACGCCGCTGATCATGGCCGACCCGCTGGGCTTCTACAAGAAGCAGGGGCTGAACGTGCAGCTCAACAAGACCGCGGGCTGGGCGCTGATCCGCGACAAGATGCTGAACAAGGAGCACGACGCGTCGCACTTCCTGTCGCCGATGCCGATCGCGATCTCGATGGGGCTGGGCTCGGTTGCGCAGCCGATGCGCGTCGCGACGATCCAGAACATCAACGGCCAGGCGATCACGCTGGCGATGAAGCACAAGAACAACCGTGACCCGAAGAACTGGAAGGGCTTCAAGTTCGCCATTCCCTTCGAGTACTCGATGCACAACTTCCTGTTGCGCTACTACCTCGCCGAGGCCGGGCTGAACCCCGACACCGACGTGCAGCTGCGCGTCGTGCCGCCGCCCGAGATGGTCGCGAACCTGCGCGCCGGCAACATCGACGGCTTCCTCGGGCCGGACCCGTTCAACCAGCGCGCGGTCTACGACGAGGTCGGCTTCATCCACCTGCTGTCGAAGGAGATCTGGGACGGCCACCCGTGCTGCGCGTTCGGCGTCAGCGAGGCCTTCATCCAGCAGAACCCGAACACCTTCGCGGCGCTGTACCGCGCGGTGCTCAGCGCCGCCGCGATGGCGCGCGACCCGAAGAACCGCGAGCTGATCGCGAAGGTGATCGCGCCGCCCGCCTACCTGAACCAGCCCGAAGTCGTGCTGAACCAGGTGCTGTCGGGCAAGTTCGCCGACGGCCTGGGCAACGTGAAGAACGTGCCGGACCGCACCGACTTCGACCCGGTGCCGTGGCAGAGCATGGCGGTGTGGATGCTGACGCAGATGAAGCGCTGGGGCTACGTGAAGGGCGACGTCAACTACAAGCAGATCGCCGAGCAGGTGTTCCTGCTGACCGACGCGAAGAAGCAGATGAAGCTGCTCGACCAGAAGGTGCCCGACGGCGCGTACCGCAAGTACCGGATCATGGGCAAGGAGTTCGACCCGGACCAGGCGGACGCCTACGCCAAGAGCTTCGCGATCGCCCGGTCGGCGTGACGCGCATGAGCGCGTCCTCCCGATTGAACCTGCAGGCCGGCGCCGTGTCGGTCGCGATCCTGCTGCTGCTGCTCGCGGTCTGGCACTTCGCGACCTTGCCGGCCGGCGGCGCGGCGGCGTCGGGGCTGACGCCCGAGCAGATCGAGTACCAGCGCATGCTCGGCAAGGACCCGAGCGGCGGCGCGAAGGCGAACAACGGCTTCCCGACGCTGACGCAGATGCGCGAGACGGTGGTCGCCAACCTCGCGCACCCGTTCTACGACAACGGCCCGAACGACAAGGGCATCGGCATCCAGCTCGGCCACTCGCTGCTGCGCGTCGCGCTCGGCTTCGGGCTGGCGGCGCTGGTCGCTGTTCCCGTCGGCTTCGTGATCGGCATGAGCCCGCTGATGTACCGCGCGCTCGACCCGTTCATCCAGGTGCTGAAACCGATCTCGCCGCTCGCCTGGATGCCGCTCGCGCTGTACACGATCAAGGACTCGTCGATCTCGGGCATCTTCGTGATCTTCATCTGCTCGGTCTGGCCGATGCTGCTGAACACCGCGTTCGGCGTCGCCGGCGTGCGGCGCGAGTGGCTCAACGTCGCGAAGACGCTCGAAGTGACGCCGCTGCGCCGCGCCTTCGAGGTGATCCTGCCGGCCGCCGCGCCGACGATCGTGACCGGCATGCGCATCAGCATGGGCATCGCGTGGCTGGTGATCGTCGCGGCCGAGATGCTGGTCGGCGGCACCGGCGTCGGCTACTTCGTCTGGAACGAGTGGAACAACCTGTCGCTGACCAACGTGATCTTCGCGATCCTGCTGATCGGCATCGTCGGCATGGTGCTGGACCTGCTGTTCGCGCGGCTGCAGAAGGCGCTGTCCTATGTCGAATGAGCGCACGCCGACCGACCCGCGCTTCGTTCGCGTCGAAGGGCTGGCCAAGACCTGGCCGGGCTCGGCCGAGCCGGTCTTCGACAGCGTCAACTTCGACATCGACCGGGGCGAGTTCGTCTGCATCATCGGCCACTCGGGCTGCGGCAAGACGACGATCCTGAACGTGCTCGCGGGGCTGGAGCAGGCGAGCGCCGGCAACGTCTTCATGGACAGGCGCGAGGTCGCGGGGCCGAGCCTGGAGCGCGGCGTCGTGTTCCAGGGCCACGCGCTGATGCCGTGGCTGACCGTGCGCCGCAACATCGCGTTCGCGGTGCGCAGCAAATGGCCCGATTGGCCGGCCGCGCAGGTCGATGCGCAGGTCGAGAAATACGTGAACCTGGTGGGCCTGGGCGCGGCGATCGACAAGAAGCCGGCGGCGCTGTCGGGCGGCATGAAGCAGCGCGTCGGCATTGCGCGCGCGTTCGCGATCGAGCCGAAGATGCTGCTGCTCGACGAACCCTTCGGCGCGCTCGACGCGCTGACCCGCGGCACGATCCAGGACGAGCTGCTGCGCATTTGCGCGCAGACGCACCAGACGGTCTTCATGATCACGCACGACGTGGACGAATCGATCCTGCTGGCCGACAAGATCCTGTTGATGAGCAACGGCCCGCAGGCGCGTGTGGCCGAGATC
>JAYSLR010000623.1:0-1597 GCA_043725365.1 Rhizobacter sp.
GCCGCCGCACGCGCCGCGGCGATCGCGGCGGCACGTGCGGCGGGTGTCTCGAAGCTCGCGGCCCGGGCAAGTTGCTCGACGACGTGCAGCAGGTTCTCCTTGCCGCGCTCGTTGGTCGCGCCGTAGCCCTTGATCAACCGGCCGCATTCGGCCAGCTCGCGGCCGAGCGCGGCAGCCTCGCGCGCGCCCTGCTCGACCGCGCCCAGCCAGCGCTCGATCATGGCCTGCTCGGCGTCGAAGCGGCTGCCGCGGCGACGCAGGAACTTCAGCCCCGCCAGCGCGCGCAGCGCCAGCAGCCCGGCGACGCCGTGGCTGGGCAGCTTGATCGGCAGCGCCAGCGTCGCCTTGCCGCGCGCAATGCGGCGCCGGTCCCAGCGCGTCAGCATCCCGGCGAGCGAGGCCGGCAGCAGCGCCGCGACCTCGGCCACGCCGGGCTTGAAGTGGTCGTGGACGCGCAGCAGTTCGGCCGCGCCGGCGCGGACTTCGGTACGCACCCGCGCGAAGCGCGACGCGCGGCACTTCAGTTCGGCGACGCGCACGATGTCGTCGAGCGCCATCCACAGCGCGAGGTGGCGCGCGGTCTCGCGCGTCGTCTCGAAGCCGTTCGCGGCGGCCGGATCGCCGGCCCGCTCCGCCGCGAGCACGCGCTGCAGCCGTTCGACGTAGAGCGCGGCGTAGCGCGCATCCTGGTACTCGAGCACGCGGGCGTGGCCGAGTGCCGCAATCTCGTGGGTCGCGGCCGGGAACGCACTCAGCCACGCCGGCACGACGCTGGCCGGAAACGCAGCCGAAGTCGCCGCCGCGGCGATCGCCTGCGCCACCGCGGCGCGCTCGGCGCGCAACGCGTTCAGCGCGTCGAACGCGGCATCGAAGCCGCGCAGGCTCGCATCGACGCCCTTGCCGCCGGCGCGGATCGAGCGCCGCCAGGCCTCGCGCTCGAACGGCAGCACGCCGCTGGCGGCGATCGCGCCGAGCAGCACCGCGCTGATCACGGTGCCCGCGGAGCGCGCGAGCGCCTCCATGTCGAGCAGGAAGGCCTGCGCGCTGTGCGCGCGCACGATCTGCATCAAGGCCTGCGCGTCGGTGCGGCCGTCGCCGAGCTGCATCTTCTCGGCGGTCGTCAGGCTGCGACTGCGCGAGCTGACCACCTGCGTGCGCTCGGCATGACTCATGCCCTGGCCGACCTGGCGCGCGGTCTCGAGCAGCTCCGACGACACCAGCAGGTCGAGCGCACCGTGCACCGGCGTCAGGCTGAACACCGGCTTGCGGCCGTTCAGTTCGGCATCGGGGCGCGGAAATACCTCGACGTAGTAGGTGGTCGCGCCGGTGCGCTGCGCCACCCCCGGGATCGACGTGCTCTGCACGCTGTGGCCGGCCGCGATCGCGGTCTCGACCAGCCATTCGGCGAGCACGCCGCCGCCCTCGCCACCGAGGGCGCAGACGAGGATCGTGAGGGGCCGGTCGCGGTTCATGTCAGCGATCCCGTCGCGAGCGACTGCCTGCGGCCCGTTGCAGTCGTTCCCTGGCGATTGCTTCGGGTGGAGACCTGCGCGTCGCGGCAGGCGGTGCCCGGTGCCGGCTCATGCTGTGGCGGTCG
>JAYSLR010000624.1:0-2595 GCA_043725365.1 Rhizobacter sp.
GCGGGCCGTGACGTTGTTGAAAATGATCGCCACCTTTCGGCTCTCCGGGCCGCCGATCCGGAAGGCGTAGACATCGAACCATCGCTCCAGATCTTTCGATTCATTGACGAAGCGAACCGGCTCTCCCGTCAGCGCCACGGCCCCGTAGGCCTCGAACCAGGCTGCTTCGAGATGGGGCGCGAATTCGCGTATCCGCTTTCCCGACGCGTCACGCATTCCAGTCTGCACCTCGAATGACGGATTCACTTCCAGGAATCGATAGTCGACCGCCTTTTCATCCGCGTCGAAGATCATTTCGACGACGCAAAAGCCTTCGTCGATCGAATTGAACAGGTAGCGGTAGCGCTCTTCGCTCTGACGCAGCGCTTCTTCGGTGCGCAAACGCTCCAACCGCGCCCAGACGCGTGCTGTGAGTTCGCGCGCCAACTCGATCTCGTCCTCGCCCCAGTCGTATGCCTCGGATCGATACAGGCACAGCGCAAAGCGCCACTGACCGTCCCGGATCAGAGGCACGCAGACGAACGAAGCGATCTTGAGCGCGGCGAATTTCTCGACGTCGGTGCGCGGGTCGGTGGCGACATCGCGGACCACGATGGTCTCGCCGGCACGGGCAGTGCGTATGAATTCGCCTTCGACGAAGTCGGCCAGACGGTGCACGCCGACGAGGCTCGGCACGTCGTCACGGTGCCAGTCATGGTTGATGACCACCTGCTCTGCCGCTTCGTCGATTTCGGCGAAGGCGCAGATCGACAGGTTCAGATAGGCGGCGGTCTTTGCGCCGACGGTCCGCATCATTTCATCGACGTTGATCCACTGCACGAGGTCCTGGCTGACCGAAGCCAGGAACTTGAGATTTGATTCCTTCTGGCGGCGCTCGGTGACGTCACGCGATACGGCGAGCAGGCGCACCGTTTTTCCGCTCGCGTCGAGGATCGGTGAAATCTTCACGTCCCACCACTTGGGCTCGCCGCGGAGTGTGCGGAAAAACCCGACGAAGCTTCCCACTTCGCTCTTTGCAGCGGCCTCGACCGCCGCTTGCGCTGCCCGACGATCGTCGCCGACCCAGAACTCGATCCACGATTTGTTCAGGAAAGGACGGATGTCTTCGATGCCGAGCAGGGCCTGCCCGTTGTGCATGCTGAGCAGGGCTCCGCCGAGGTCGAGCACCTTGATGCAGTCCGGACTGCTGTCGATGATGCTGCGGTTGAACGATTCGATGTCGCGCAAGGCCGCGTCTGCCTGCTCGCGCTCGGTGATGTCGCGCGTGAGGCAGCGGGTGTGGATGAACTTGTCAGCCTCGAAGTAGGCGTTGGAGCTGATCAGGACATGTCGGATCGAGCCGTCCTTGCGTCGCAAGCGGGCGGCGTGGTCGTGCAAGGTTTCACCGCCTATGAGCCGCGCGAGAATGTCGGCGATCACCGGCGGGTCGGCGTGGAAATCCGTGATGTTTCGGCCGACGTATTCTTCGCGCGTGCAGCCAAGGAGATCGAGCTCGGTCTGGTTGGCCCAGAGGATGGTGCCGTCCGGTCCGACCCAGTCCAGCCCGACGGCTGCGTTTTCGACGAAGTCACGGAGCTCGCCTTCGCTGCGGCGCAAGGTCGCCGCGCTGACGTGCGACTGGTACGCCGCCGAAGCGAACACGCCCAGGCTCTCGAGCAGCCGCAGATCCTCGGCGTCGAATTGGCGACCCTCTTCATGGGCGACCGCCCAGATCGTGCCGGCCGCTTTTCCCTCGCTGTAAAAAGGAACCAGCAAGGCCTCATGAGGCGCAGGCGGAGTCGACGCGAAATAGTCGTAACGACGGTCGAGACGCTTGAACAGGAGCGGAGCTTTGCAATCGAGCACGTCGCCGCACGGGCCGAAGTCGCGTGGCGTGCCGCCGCCGATCTGAGGTTGCCACGCACCGGCCACGGCAGGCCAGAAGAAACTCCGCTCGTCCTCGCTAAGTAAACTGATTCCTGACGAGTCCGCGCCGAGAACTTCGAGAATCGTTTCGGCCAGCGTTTGCAGAATGGTCTGCGGCGAATCGGCCAGCGCCCGCGCCAGCGCCAGCAGCGCTCGGTTCTCCTTCGCGTGGTCCGGCGCGCGGGGCGGGCGGCGTGTCAATTCCTCTGTGCACAGCACCGATTCGAGCGGCACCAGGCCACGATAGGATCGAATGCCCGGGACGCCGGCCGCGTTCGTTTCAGTCACGACAACGACCAAACGACTTGCTTGTTCATTGCTAAGCGACAACGTCGGACTCGAAAGCGGCGCTTCCTCGTCTGGCTGCAGTCTCTCCAAGCCGGCAGCCAGGCCGGCTTGGAGATCCCCCCGCTAACTCATTGGTCATGAGTCTTTTCTGGTGGGCCCTGAGTGACTCGAACACTCGACCTACGGATTAAGAGACGCTCCTCGCCGATCCCAAGCCCTTGGCTAAAAACACGCGCACGAGGGCAATGAGGAGCGTTGAGGAGTCTAGCGGAGTGTTGAGGTCACTCGATTGGCTAGGTTTTGGCTACGTTGGCACGCGAGTCCGCGCTCGGCTAACTCGACGTCCCGGCGCCGTGCCCTTGCATTCGCCCGACGCACTGCTCGCTGCAGTGTGCAAGGGCT
>JAYSLR010000625.1:0-1860 GCA_043725365.1 Rhizobacter sp.
CACCGGCGCCCGAGGTGATGCCGCAGCCGGGCACGTTCGTGCCGCCGCGGCCGGGCGCGAATTCGCCGACGCAGTAGGCCGCGCGCCGGCCCGGGGTCAGAGCGGTGTCGCCGGCTCGGCCGTGGAGTTCATCGCGCCCGGGTGGGTCGGGCCGGCGTCTTCGCCTTCGGCCACTTCGGTGAGCAGTGCCGCGGCGCTGCGCACCAGCGGCCAGGCGAGCGTGGCGCCGGTGCCGTCGGTGCTTTCCATGCCGAGTTCGAGCAGTGCCGAGGCGTGGAACAAGGCCAGCGCCTGATCCAGCCCCTCGTGGCTGTGGCTGCGGCAGTAGACGCAATAGTCGGTCACGGCCGGCGCGATGCGCGCCGCGACCATCAGCGCGGCGCAGGCTGGCATGCCGTCGACGACGATCAGGTGGCGCTTGCTGCCGGCCACCAGCATCAGGCCGACCATCATCGCCATCTCGAACCCGCCGAACGCCGCCAGCACCTCGACCGGATCGATCGCGTCCTTGTGCCGCGCCTGGGCGGTCTGCAGCACTGCGAGCAAATGAGCCAGCGTCGACTCGTTCATGTCGGGGCCGGCGATCAGCAGATCGCTCAGGTTCGTGCCCGACAGCCGCGCCAGCACCAGCGCGGCGCTTTCATGCGAGCCGACGCCGATGCCGGCGCAGGCCACTGCATTGCCGACCAGCGAATCGGCGATTTCCATGCCGGCGCGGATCGCCGCGTGCGCCTGGTCGACCGACATCGCCGAGGTCACGCGGGCATTGCGCGTGCCGTGCGCGATCTTGCGCGCGAGCAGCCGCGGGTGTGGATTCACCGACTCGGCGATGCCGCAGTCGACGACCGACAACTCCAGCCCCTGGATGCGCGCGAACACCGCGACCGGCAACTGCGAGGTCAGCAACTGGTGCGCCAGCAGCGCGGTGGATTGACTGCCGGCCGCGCTCAGACCCTCGACCGCGAGGCCGTGGTCGGACGCGAAGATCACTATCTGCGGCGTGCGAAAGCGCGGCTTCAGCGTGTTCTGGATCAGCCCGAGCCGCACCGCGAGCGCCTCGAGTTCGCCCAGGCTGCCCGTGGTTTCACCGCGGCGCGCGAGCTTCTGGCGCAGCGCGTGCTCGAGCAGCGGATTCGAGGTGGCCGAGATGAGCGAGCGATTGACCGACATGGGCTTCCGGAGGTTCGAAAGGGAACACGAACTCGGCGCGATTGTGGGGCCCGAGCCGGCCCGCGCGCAATCGAGCGGCTCGGCGGGCGGGGGAGCCGAGCCGACCGGTCAGCGCAGGAACAGGCGGTAGACCGGGTTGTCGGTCTCGTCCTCGCACGGGTACGCCAGGCTCTCGAGAAACGCCTTGAAATCCTTGCGGTCGGCGCGCGGCACCTGGATGCCGACGAGGATGCGACCGTAGTCCGCGCCCTGGTTGCGGTAGTGGAACAGGCTGATGTTCCAGCCCGGGTGCATGCTCGACAGGAAGCGCATCAGCGCGCCCGGCCGCTCCGGGAACACGAAGCGGTACAGCCGCTCGTCGCTCGCCAGGCTGCCGCGGCCGCCGACCATGTGGCGCACGTGTTCCTTCGCGAGTTCGTCGCCGGTCAGGTCGATCGTGGCGAAACCGTGGCGCTCGAAGCGCTTGGCGAGCGTCGCCGATTCGGCGCGGCGCGTCGTGGCCAGGCCGACGAAGATGTGGGCCTGCTTCGCGTCGGCAATGCGGTAGTTGAACTCGGTGACCGCGCGCGGACCGATCAGTTCGCAGAAGCGCTTGAAGCTGCCGCGCTCCTCGGGGATGGTCACCGCGAACAGCGCCTCGCGCTCCTCGCCGACCTCGGCGCGCTCGGCCACGAAGCGCAGCCGGTCGAA
>JAYSLR010000626.1:0-6605 GCA_043725365.1 Rhizobacter sp.
TCCAGTTCCACGGCGATGAGTCCGCCGAATTTTGCCGCCAGTTCGGCGTCCCCTATCTGAAAGCGGTTCGCGTCCAAGCGGGGCTGAATTTGGTAGAATACGCGATTCGTTACCGGGATGCGCAGGGGCTGTTGCTCGATGCCTACGTTGAGGGACAAGCCGGCGGAACGGGTCTGTGCTTCGACTGGGCGCTGATTCCGGCGGATTTGCCGTTGCCGGTGATCCTCTCCGGCGGGCTGGACCCCGCCAATGTGGAAGCCGCCATCCGACAGGTGAAACCGTGGGCGGTGGATGTTTCGAGCGGCGTGGAAGCGCACAAAGGAATCAATGCCCTAAAGGGTATAAAGGATGCGGCGAAAATCGCCGCATTCATGCAGGGAGTACGCAATGCAACATTATGATTTGCCGGACCGATACGGCCATTTCGGGACTTATGGCGGGATTTTCGTCGCGGAAACGCTGATCGCGGCACTGGAAGAGTTGCGCGTCGCCTATGAAGCTTGCCGCGTTGATGCGGATTTCCAGGCCGAATTCGCCCGCGAACTGAAGCACTATGTCGGACGTCCCAGCCCGATTTATCATGCGAAACGCTGGTCGGATCATCTCGATGGCGCGCAGATTTACCTCAAGCGCGAAGACCTCAACCACACCGGCGCGCACAAGATCAACAACGGCATCGGCCAGGCGCTGCTCGCCCGGCGCATGGGCAAGAAGCGCATTATCGCCGAAACCGGCGCGGGCATGCATGGCGTCGCCTCCGCCACCGTGGCGGCGCGCTATGGGCTGGAGTGCGTGGTCTACATGGGCAGCGAGGACGTCAAGCGTCAGTCGCCGAACGTGTACCGGATGAACCTGCTCGGCGCGACGGTCGTGCCGGTCGAGAGCGGCTCGAAGACGCTGAAGGATGCGCTCAACGAAGCGCTGCGCGACTGGGTCACCAACGTCGAGAACACCTTCTACATCATCGGCACCGTGGCCGGCCCGCACCCGTACCCGACGATGGTGCGCGACTTCCAGCGCGTGATCGGCGACGAGTGCCTGCTGCAGATGCCCGAGATGACCGGCCGCCAGCCGGACGCGGTGATCGCCTGCGTCGGCGGTGGCAGCAACGCGATGGGCATCTTCTACCCGTACATCGACCACGCCGCGACACGGTTGATCGGTGTCGAGGCGGCCGGCCAGGGGCTGGAAACGGGCAAGCATGCCGCGTCGCTGATTGCGGGATCGCCGGGTGTTCTGCATGGCAACCGCACCTACCTGCTGCAGGACGCGAACGGCCAGATCACCGAGACACACTCGATCTCGGCGGGCCTGGACTACCCCGGCGTCGGCCCCGAGCACGCCTACCTGAAGGACATCGGCCGCGCCGAATACGTCGGCATCACCGACAGCGAGGCGCTGACCGCGTTCCATCGGCTGTGCCGCACCGAAGGCATCATCCCGGCGCTCGAGTCGAGCCACGCGGTCGCCCATGCGATGAAGATCGCGCCGACGATGCGCGCCGACCAGCATCTGCTGGTCAACCTCTCGGGCCGCGGCGACAAGGACATCGGCACCGTCGCCGACCTGTCGGGCGCGGCCTACTTCGATCGGCCTTCGCAAGGCGGGCAGAGCGTGAAGGGGCTCGCCGCATGAGCCGCATCGCGTCCACCTTCGCTGCGCTGCAGGCCCACGGCCGCAAGGCGCTGATCCCGTACGTGACCTCGGGCGACCCGTTCGGCGACGCCACCGTCGACATCATGCTGGCGATGGCCGCGGCCGGCGCCGACGTGATCGAGCTCGGCGTGCCGTTCTCCGATCCGATGGCCGACGGCCCGGTGATCCAGAAGGCCGGCGAGCGCGCGCTCGCGCGCGGCATCGGCCTGCCGCAGGTCCTGACGTTCGTGCGCGGCTTCCGGCTGAAGAACCAGACGACGCCGGTCGTGCTGATGGGCTACGCGAACCCGGTCGAGCGCTATGGCGTCGAGCGTTTCGTCGCCGACGCCAAGGCCGCCGGCGTCGATGGCGTGCTGGTGGTCGACTACCCGCCCGAGGAGTGCGAGGACTTCGCCGCGACGCTGCGCGCGAACGGCATCGACCCGATCTTCCTGCTCGCACCGACCTCGACCGAGACGCGCATGGCGCAGGTCGGCCGCATCGCGAGCGGCTACGTCTACTACGTGTCGCTGAAGGGCGTGACCGGCGCCGGCCACCTCGACGTCGCCGCCGTCGCCGCGATGATTCCGCGCATCAGGCAGTTCGTAAAGCTGCCGGTCGGCGTCGGGTTCGGCATCCGCGACGCGAAGACCGCGCAGGCGGTCGCGGCGGTGTCCGACGCGGTCGTCATCGGCACGGCCCTGGTGCAGTTGCTGGAGAACTGCACGCGCGACAATGTGGCCGCGGTCGCGGGCGAGTTCATCGCCGGCATACGCGCAGCACTCGATTCCTGAAAGGATCGTCATGAAAGTTTCAGCTGTTCTTTGGGCCGCCATGCCGGGCCGCCCCAAGCAAGGCCCAACCCTCTTGGAGGGTCGATCACCGTACCCGGTGATCGGGGAGCTGTCATGAGCTGGCTCGAAAAACTGCTGCCCCCGAAGATTCAGCCGAACGAACGCGGCGAGCGCCGCACCGTGCCCGAGGGACTGTGGATCAAGTGCCCGGCATGCGAGACCGTGCTCTACAAGACCGACCTCGAGCAGAACATCAACGTCTGCCCGAAGTGCAGCCATCACCATCGCATCGGCGCACGCGCGCGGCTCGACGCCTTCCTCGACGCCGAGGGGCGCTACGAGATCGGCCAGGAGGTGCTGCCGGTCGATGCGCTCAAGTTCAAGGACAGCAAGAAGTACACCGAACGCCTGAAGGATGCGCTCGAGAGCACCGGCGAGACCGATGCGCTGGTCGTGATGGGCGGCTCGGTGCACAGCGTGCCCATCGTCGCGGCCTGCTTCGAGTTCGAGTTCATGGGCGGTTCGATGGGCTCGGTCGTCGGCGAGCGATTCGTGCGCGGCGTCGAGGCCGCGATCGAGCAGAAGACGCCGTTCGTCAGCTTCACCGCCACCGGTGGCGCGCGCATGCAGGAAGGGCTGCTGAGCCTGATGCAGATGGCGAAGACGAACGCTTCGCTGACGCACCTCGCGAAGGCGCGCCTGCCGTACATCAGCGTGCTGACCGATCCGACCATGGGCGGCGTGTCGGCGAGCTTCGCGTTCGTCGGCGACGTGGTGATGGCCGAGCCGCAGGCGCTGATCGGCTTCGCCGGGCCGCGCGTGATCGAGAACACCGTGCGCGAGAAGCTGCCCGAGGGCTTCCAACGCGCCGAGTTCCTGCTGCAGACCGGCGCGATCGACACCATCGTCGACCGGCGCGAGCTGCGCGGGCGCATCGCGCGGGCGATCGCGATGCTGCAGAGGCAGAGCGCCGATGTCGTTGCCTGACGACGACCCCCACGTCGCTCCGCTCCTGCCCCCCGAGGGGGTGCTCAGCCGTCTTGGGACGGCCCGGCGACGGCTGAGGCGGTGACTACCACGCTGCCCACGACCCTGGCCGACTGGCTGGCCCGCTGCGAGCGACTGCACCCGAAAGAGATCGACATGACGCTGGCGCGCACGCGCCGCGTCAAGGATCGCCTGGGCCTGCGTTTCAGCACGCCGGTGATCGCGGTGGCCGGCACGAACGGCAAGGGCTCCACCTGCGCGATGCTCGAGGCGATCGCGCTGCAGGCCGGCTACCGCGTCGGCCTGTACTCGAAGCCGCACCTGGTGCACTTCGAGGAGCGCTGCCGTGTCAACGGCCAGATGGTGGACGGCGCCGCGTTGCTGCCGCACTTCGAGGCCGTCGAGCGCGCGCGCGGCGACGTGAGCCTGACCTACTTCGAGTTCACGCTGCTGGCGATCGCGCGGCTGCTGGTCGAGACGCCGCTGGATCTCGTGATCCTCGAGGTCGGCATGGGTGGGCGGCTCGATGCGGTCAACGCGTTCGATGCCGATTGCGCGATCATCACCAGCATCGCCATCGACCACGCCGAGTACCTCGGCCCCGACCGCGAGACCATCGCGATCGAGAAGGCCGGCATCATGCGCGCCGGCCGGCCGGTGATCGTCAGCGACCCGGTGCCGCCGCAGAGCCTGATCGACGAGGCCGCACGCGTCGGCGCCGACCTGTGGCGGTTCGGACGCGACTTCAACTATTCCGGCGACAAGCAGCAATGGAACTGGGCCGGGCGCACGCGCCGATTCAATGCGCTGGCCTACCCGGCGCTGCGCGGCGCGAACCAGCTGCTCAATGCGTCCGGGGTGCTGGCGGCCTTCGAGGCCTTGCGCGCGACGCTGCCGATCACCGCGCAGGCGGTGCGTCAGGGGTTTGCCACAGTGGAACTGCCCGGCCGGTTCCAGATCGTCGCCGGCCAGCCGACGCTGGTGCTCGATGTAGCGCACAACCCGCACGCGGTCGCCACGCTGGCGCAGAACCTCGACCAGATGGGCTTCTTCCCGCGCACGCACGCGGTGTTCGGCGCGATGGCCGACAAGGACATCACCGCGATCCTGACGCGCATGGCACCGCTGGTCGATCACTGGCACTTCACCGACCTGCCGATCCCGCGCGCGGCGCGTGCCGACCAGCTGGCCGCGCAGTACGCGGCGCTGGCGCTCGCCGGCCCCGGGCCGGTCACGGTGCAATGCCACGCCGGCCCGATGCAGGCCCTGGCCGCGGCCCTCGCCGGCGCCGACCCCGCTGATAGAATCGTCGTCTTCGGATCGTTCCACACCGTCGGTGGCGTGCTGAAGGATGGCGTGCCCCGACTGGCTGGCAAACACGCGACCTGAAGGGGCCGCGCGAGGGGCATCCGAAGGCCGGCCGATCGCGAGCGACCGAGCGGCTGACGCCGATCGACCATCCGCCACCACGCCCCACACTCGTCGCACCGGAACTCGCACCGCATGGGTCTGCTGTCCATCTTCAAGCACCGCGCCGGCAGCCCGCCCCAGCCGGGCACCGCCAGCGAGACTGCCGACGCCGTGCAGCAGGCCCGCACCCGTGCGCGGCAGCGGCTGATCGGCGCCGCGGTGCTGGTGGTGATCGGCATCGTCGGCTTCCCGCTCGTCTTCGAGACGCAGCCGCGACCGATCCCGGTGGACATCCCGATCGAGCTGCCGCGCAAGGACGGCGCACCGCCGCTGGTGATGCCGCCGGCGCGCGCACCCGCCGTGACGCCGACGGCCTCCGCGGTCGCGGCGGCCCGCGCCGTGGTGCCGGCCTCGCCGGCCACGAGCGAGGTGCTCACCGAATCGCGCGAGGAGGCTGGTCGCGACGTCAAGCCCGCCGCAGCCAGTGCCCCCGCCGCGCCGAAGGCCGAAGCCGTGCCGGCCGCGAAATCCGTGGCGGTGGCGACCGAGTCGGCCCCCAAGGCCGTCGAGCCCAAGCCCGTGCCCAAGCCTGCGGCCGCAGCAGACGATGGCGCGCGGGCGCGGGCCCTGCTCGACGCCAAGCCGCCGGCGGCTGCCGAGGCCGGGCGCTTCGTCGTTCAGGTCGGCGCCTTTGCCGACGCGGGCGCTGCGCGCGAGACCCGTGCGAAGGCCGAGAAACTGGGGTTGAAGACCTACACGCAGGTCGCGAGCACCGCGGCGGGCAACCGCATCCGTGTGCGCGTCGGCCCGTTCGCGACCCGCGACGAGGCCGACAAGGCACTGGCCAAGGCCCGCGGCGCCGGCCTGAGCGCGGTCGTGCTCACGCTGTGAGGGAGCGCCATGGCGGTCGACCTCGGCTGGGTGGACATCGGCTTCGCGGCCTTTCTGGTGCTCTCGGTGCTCGTCGGCCTGATGCGCGGCGTCGTGTTCGAGCTGCTGTCGCTGGCCGGATGGTTCGCCGCGTACTTCGTCGCCCTCTGGTGGACGCCGTCGTTCCAGACCTACATCCACGTCGGAGCGCCGGGCTCGATCTTGAACTACGGCACAACGTTCGCATGTGTCTTCATCGTCACGCTGATCGTCTGGAGCCTGGGTGCGCGGCTGGTGCGTGCGCTGATCCGTGCCACGCCTCTGAGCCCGATCGACCGGCTGCTGGGCGCCGGCTTCGGCTTCGTGCGCGGGCTGGTGGTGTTGCTGGTGGTCGCCACCGTCGTCGGCATCTCGCCATGGGGGCAGTCGCCGGCGTGGCAGCGCTCGCAAGGCGTGGTCTGGCTCAATGCGGTGCTGCACGAGTTGCGGCCGCTGTTCATCAACGACGTTTCCCAGCCCGTGACCGCGTAAAGCGCAGGCCGGGCTGAACCGAGGCAATTCACCATGTGCGGCATCGTCGGCGTCATCTCCAAGGGCGCGGTCAACCAACTGATCTATGACGCGCTGCTGCTGCTGCAGCACCGCGGCCAGGACGCCGCCGGCATCGTCACGATGCAGGGCACCAAGTGCTTCATGCACAAGGCGCGCGGCATCGTCACGATGCAGGGCACCAAGTGCTTCATGCACAAGGCGCGCGGCATGTTGCGGGTGCGGAACACGTCGCGCACCATGCCGCGCGCCTTGTGCATAAAGCACTTGGTGCCCTGCATCGTGACGATGCCGGCCGCGTCCTGCCCGCGGTGCTGCAGCAGCAACAAAGCGTCGTAGATCAGCTGATTGACCGGTGCC
>JAYSLR010000627.1:0-2580 GCA_043725365.1 Rhizobacter sp.
CGCAGGTGCGACAGCACCAGCTTTCCGGCGGCCTCGAGGTCGCCGGTCGCGCGCAGGCGTGTCGCGTAGGCCACCTCTTCCTCGTGCGTGAGCAGCGGAACGCGGTTCGCGGCCGTGATGTAGGCGTCCAGGTTGCCGAGCGACGGCACCATCGCCCACGGGTCGCGCACGGTCAGGGCAGCAGTGGTGGTGGAAGTGTTCATGGAGAGATCAGACACGCCGAACTCCTTTCAGGTTCCGCAAATATTAGCACTCGGTGTCAGGGAGTGCTGATCAGCGCTTGCTATCGCCGGGATTGACGAGAGAAACCGAGCGCGCAATGCCACACAACGGATTGTAAGTTAGCGTTCGCAAACTACTGCCACCGCGGACACGGCTGTTTTTGCGTGGACAATCGCGCCTCCCCGCCCGGCGCCGACGTGCCGGGCCCGACCCCAAGAGAGGCCTTCTTGTTCAAGAATCTGACCGTTTATCGCATCGGCCCCGGCTGGGCCGCCCACAGCGCCGCGCTTGAAGCCGGGCTGGAAAAGATGATCTTCGTGCCCTGCGGCGCGACTCAGCCGGTTTCGGCCGGCTGGGCGCCGCCGCGAGGCACCGCGCACGGCCCGCTGGTCGAGGCCGTCGGCGCGCAATGGCTGATGAAACTGGTGATCGAGCAGCGCGTGCTGCCGTCGGCGGTGGTCAAGCGCCGCGTCGAAGAGCGCGCGCTCCAGATCGAGCAGGCGACCGGCCGCAAGCCCGGCAAGAAGCAGGCGAAGGAACTGAAGGAGGAGGTCGTGCTCGCGCTGCTGCCGCAGGCGTTCACGAAGCAGGCCGCGATCAAGGTCTGGCTGAATCCGAAGCAGCGCCTGCTGATGATCGACGCGAGCAGCCCGGCGAAGGCCGACGAGGTCGTCACGCAGCTGGTCAAGGCGGTCGACGGCCTCGGCCTCACGCCGCTGCACACGGCGCAGTCGCCGGCCGCGGCGATGTCCGGGTGGCTGACGTCCGGCGAGCCACCCGCGGGCTTCAGCATCGACCGCGAATGCGAGCTGAAGTCGGCCGACGAAACCCGCTCGGCGGTGCGCTATGCACGCCACGCGCTCGACATCGCCGAGGTGCGCCAGCACATCGCCGCCGGCAAGCTGCCGACCCAGCTCGCGCTGACCTGGCAGGGCCGCGTCTCGCTGCTGCTGACCGAGACGATGCAGATCCGGAAGATCGCCTTTCTCGAGGGCGTGTTCGAGGGCGGCAAGCCGGCGAAGGACGAGGCCTTCGACGCCGACGCCGCGATCGCCACCGGTGAGCTCGGCCAACTGATTCCCGAGCTGATCGAGGCGCTCGGTGGCGAGCACCAGCCCGGCGTGCCGGCGCTGGCGGCCTGAGGACGGCGCAGCGGCCGGCGCCGACGCGCCGGCCGCTGTCAGTTGAACGCCGTGTCCATCTGCTCCAGCAGGTTGTCGAGCACGGCGAGCAGTTCGGCCACATTGACCGGCTTCGTCAGGTAGTGCGTGCAGCCCGCCTCGAAGGCCGCGTCGATCTGCTGCGCCAGCGCATCGGCCGAGACCACGACGACGGGCACGCCTTCGGTGTGCGGGTCCTGCTTCAGGTGGCGCAGCAGCTCCATGCCGCCGATGTCGGGCAGGTGCATGTCGAGCAGGATCAGGTCGGGCCGGCGCGCGCGGATCGCGGCCAGGCCGTCCAGCCCGGTCACCGAGACCTGCAGTTCGACCTGCGGGCGCTGCGCGAGGATGCCGCGCATCACCTCGACATTCGTCTCGTTGTCCTCGACGTAGTGGACGAGCCGGCGGTGGTACTCGGCCGGAACGGGCGCGAGCGCATCGAGGTCGGAGCGCACCGTGTCGGGGTCGGCCGAGCACGGCAACCGCAGGATGAAGGCCGAGCCCTGGCCGGCGACGCTGCGCGCCTGCAGCGAACCGCCCATCAGCTCGGCCAGGCGCTGGCTGATCACGAGCCCGATGCCGGTGCCCTGCTGCGCCGAACGCTCGCGGCCGAGCCGGTTGAAGGGCTGGAACAGCTCGGCCAGCTGCGCCGGCGTCATGCCCAGGCCGGTGTCGGTGACGACGATCTCCACCGCGTCGCTGCCGACGGCGCGGCTCGCGATGTGCACATCGCCACCCTCGGTGTTGTACTTGACGGCGTTGCTCAACAGGTTCGTCAGGATCTGCTTCACCCGCGTCGCGTCGCCGAGCAGGGTGGCGGTGCCGGGTGCGAACGCCTGCGTGACCGTGATGCGGCGGCGCTGCGCCTCGCCGACGACCATGGCGACCGTGGCGTCGACCAGCTCCGTCAGTTCCAGTGTCTCGATCTGCAGCCGCAGGTTGCCCGATTCGATGCGTGACAGGTCGAGCACGTCGTTGATCATCTCCAGCAGGTGCCAGCCGGCCTGCTGGATCTGGCTGACCCAGGGGCGCTGTGCCTCGCTGAGCGGATGCCGCGGGTCGAGCTCGAGCAACTGCGCGAAGCCCAGCATCGCGTTCAGCGGCGTGCGCAGCTCGTGGCTCATGCGCGACAGGAATTCGCTCTTCGCACGGTTCGAGGCCTCGGCGGGGGGGGGGGGGGGGGGGGGGGGGGCGGGGG
>JAYSLR010000628.1:0-3030 GCA_043725365.1 Rhizobacter sp.
TTGACCTCGACCGCCACCGGGCTGGTGCCGACGAAGCTCGCGATCGTGTGCTTGGGCCGGCGCTGCTGCGTCAGGTGCGCGGCCAGTTCCTGGCGCGCCTCGCTGAGCTCGCGCTCGAGCCGCGCGAACTTGCCGATCAGCGGCTGCATCGTCGTCTCGGGGTGGTCGAGCAGCACCATGCCGATGGCGCCGATGACGCTGCCGTTCGCGTCGCGCAGCGGCAGCCGGCTGACGAGAAACGTGCCGGCCTTGTTGCTCAGCAGATCGACCAGGATCGCCTGGCCGGTGTCGATGACCTGCGCCATCAGCGTGTTCGGCACGACCTCCTCGACGCGCCGGCCGACGAAGTCGGACTCCTCGCGTTCCAGGCCCGGCAGGAACTGCTTGTAGCCCTCGCTGATCCAGACGATGCGGTGCTCGCGGTCGACCACCAGCATGCCCATCGCGGCGGCCGCCAGCGTCTCGAACATGCTTTGCGCGGCGAGCTTGAGCACGCCGTCGGCGTCGGCGGGCAGCGGGTGCGCTGGAGCGGTGGGTGGCGGTGGCATCGGGCGGTGCGCGGCGGCCGCGGCTCGACCGGGCCGCGGTTCGTCGGCGACCCGCAGTGTAGGGCCGCCGCGGCGGCATCGGCGCACGCGCCGTAAACTGCCGCGTGGCACCGCCGTTCGTCGCGGCATCCGTGCCGCCACCCGGAGGCATTCATGCTCGAAGAGTTGAAGAACGCGGCCCGCAAGGTACAGGGCGAGCGCGAACTGCGCAGCCTGATGCTCGACTGCCGCCGGCTGATGTCCGAACGCGGCGAGGCGAACAGCGTCGCGATCGCGCGCCACCTGATGGCCCGCTACCACGAGCTGCCGGACGAGCAGCGCCATGCGTTCTTCGAGCGCCTCGCGAGCGACTTCAGCCCCGACCCGGCGGCGGTTCTGGAAAGCGCACAGGCCTACGCGAAGGACCCGAGCGCCACGACGCTGCTGCGCCTGACCCGGCTCGCCGAGCCGCCGCGCCAGGAGCTGCTGCGCCGCATCAACCGCTCCGACGGCGGCACCGCCGGCATCGTCGAGATGCGCCGCGCGCTGCTCGCCCGGCTGGTGAAGCGGCCCCAGCTGCAGGCCGTCGAGGCCGACTTCCGGCACCTGCTGTCGAGCTGGTTCAACCCCGGCTTCCTGCAGCTGCAGCGGGTCGACTGGAACTCGCCGGCGCAGCTGCTCGAGCAGATCATCCGGCACGAGGCCGTCCACCAGATCGACGGCTGGGACGACCTGCGCCGGCGCCTGCAGCCGGACCGCCGCTGCTTCGCGTTCCTGCACCCGCAGCTGCCCCGCGAACCGCTGATCTTCGTCGAGGTCGCGCTGCTGCCCGAGATGCCCGCCGCGATCGCGCCGCTGATCGACAAGGCGTCCGAACCGATGTCGCCGAAGCAGTTCAAGGTCGCCGCGTTCTACTCGATCAGCAACTGCCAGCCGGGGCTGCGCGGCGTGTCGATGGGCAACTTCCTGATCAAACGGGTCGCCGAGGAACTGCACCGCGAGCTGCCGCAGCTGCGGACCTTCTGCACGCTGTCGCCGATCCCGGGCTTTGCCGGCTGGCTGCGTGCCGGCGCGCCGTGCCCGGGCCTGGCCAAACCGCGCGCCGAGCGGCTGGCACAGGCGCAAGCCACGCTGCGCAAGCACGCCGGGCCGGACCTGGCCGCACTCGCGAACGCCGACGCACTGCGCCAGCTCGACCGCGAGGCGAGCGAAGCGCTGCTGCGCCTGTGCGCGTTCTACCTCGGCCTGGCATCGCCGACCGACCACGGCGATCCGGTGGCGCGCTTCCACCTCGACAACGGGGCGCGGCTGGAGCGCCTGAACGCGCTCGGCGACCTCTCCGCCAAGGGCGCCAAGCAGTCGCTCGGCCTGATGGTCAACTACCTCTACGATCTCGAGCGGGTCGAGGCCCACCACGAGAAGTTCGTCCAGGGCAGCGTGGCCCAGTCGCGCGCCGTCGCGGCCCTGCTGTGAGCGGCGCCATCGCCCTGCAGCCGGTCGCCGCCGACGTGCTGCGGGTGCAGCTCGCCAACCCGGGCAAGCTCAATGCGATCGACATCGCGATGTGGCAGGCGCTGCGCCGTGTGTTCGACGAGTTGCAGGCGCGGCCGCCCGGCGAGGCGCCGCGCGCGGTGATCGTCAGCGGCGCGGACGGTCAGTTCGCGTCGGGCGGCGACATCGTCGAGTTCGCGGGCTTCCGCTTCGACGAGCGGCGGCTGCACGACTTCCACGAGCACAGCGTCGCGCCGGCGCTGCGCGCGATGCTGGACTGCGACATCCCGCTGTTCGCGCAGATCGACGGTGCCTGCATCGGCGGCGGCTTCGAGATCGCGGCCTGCTGCGACATCCGCATCTGCGGCGCGGCCAGCCGCTTCGGCGCACCGATCGCGAAGCTCGGCTTTCCGATGGCCCCGGGCGAACTCGAGCTGCTGGCCCGCGTCGCGGCCCCGCCCGTGCTGCGCGAACTGCTGCTCGAGGCGCGCCTGTTCGACGCGCCGCGTGCGCTGCAGCTCGGCCTCGTGCACGAGGTCGTGGCCGACGCCGAGGTCGGCGCAAGGGTGCTGGAGCGGGCGCTCGCGGCGGCGGCGCTGTCGCCGCAGGCGGCGCGCCTGAACAAGCGCACACTGCGCCAGCTCGCCGCGGGCGGCCCCGATGCGGCGCAGCGGCGCGCCCACTTCGACTACGCCGACAGCGCCGAGCACCGCGAAGGCGTGATGGCCTTCATCCAGAAACGTCCTCCTCAATTCCAATCATGACCAGCACCGACGCCAACCTCTTCAGCGCGCTGCGCGCCGCCTTCCCCGCCGACCTGGACACGGTCGCGATCGAGACCGCCGACGGCACACCGCTGTACTACACCTGGCGCGACCTCGAGCGCGGCACCGCGATGCTCGCGAACCTGCTGGACTCGCTGGCGCTGCCGGCGGGCAGCCGCGTCGCGGTGCAGACCGAGAAGTCGGTCGAGGCGCTGATGCTGTACCTCGCGGTGCTGCGCGCCGGCCTC
>JAYSLR010000629.1:0-2310 GCA_043725365.1 Rhizobacter sp.
CGTGGCGCGCCTTCGCGAGCGCGTTCTCGATGAAGGTCGCGTGGGGTTCCTCGGCTTCGGAAATGCCGAGCGACCCTTGAGCGACCAGGCTCAGCCCGAGCGGTGCGAACAGCGTCGCGAGCTCGGCCAGCTTCTTCGCATTGTTCGATGCGAGGACGAGTTGCATGGTCGAGAGACGCCGGGGTGTGCCGACCTTAGACGCCGACGCCGATGCCGAGCGCCCGCCGCTGCGTACCGACCAGTTCGCGGATGCCCTTGTCGGCGAGCGCGAGCAGACCGTTCATCTCGGCGTGCGTGAACGCCGCACCTTCGGCGGTGCCCTGCAGTTCGACGAAGCCGCCGGCCTCGGTCATCACGATATTCATGTCGGTGTCGCAGGAAGAATCCTCGCCGTAGTCGAGGTCGAGCAGCAACCGGCCATCGACGATGCCGACCGACACTGCGGCGACGAACTGGCGGATCGGCGAGGCGACGAGCTTGCCCGCGCCGACGAGCCAGGTGACCGCGTCGTGCGCGGCGACGAAGGCGCCGGTGATCGCGGCAGTGCGCGTCCCGCCGTCGGCCTGAATCACGTCGCAGTCGAGCGCGATCGTGCGTTCGCCGAGCAGCCGAAGGTCGAACACGCAGCGCAGCGAGCGGCCGATCAGGCGCTGGATCTCCTGGGTGCGGCCGCTCTGCTTGCCGCGCGCGGCCTCGCGGTCGCTGCGCGTGTGCGTGGCGCGCGGCAGCATGCCGTACTCGGCGGTGACCCAGCCCTCGCCGGAGCCGCGCTTGTGCGGCGGCACCTTCTCTTCGACCGACGCGGTGCACAGCACCTTCGTGTGGCCGAACTCGACCAGCACCGAACCTTCGGCGTGCTTGGTGTAGCGGCGGGTGATGATGACCGGGCGCAGGGCGTCCGGGGCGCGGGAGTCGGAGCGTTGGAATGTCATGCCGCGTATTGTCCACGCGGTTCGGAACCCGGCCCGCGTCAGGACTTCCGTTGCGACGAGCGACGGATCGCTTCGTTGATCTCGCGGATCGAGCGTTCGATCTCGGCGTCGTCGAGTTCGTCGGGCGAATCGTTGCCGAGCACGCTGGCCTGGATCGTCGAGGCGAACACCTCTTCGCCGAGCTGCTCGGTCGAGATGCCGGTGGTGCTGTCGCTGTCCTCGGCGGCTTCCCACTCGACGGCCAGCACCGAGACGTTGTCGCTCTTGGCGCCGCCGTTGCGCAGCGCCTGTTCGACCAGTTCCGGCACCGAGTCGGAAATGACGTTCTTCGACAGCTGCTCGACGATCACCGAATCCTCGACCGTGCCCCACAGGCCATCGGAGCACAGCAGCAGCCGGTCGCCGGCCTGCAGCAGCAGCGGGCCGACGGTGTCGATCACCGGCTTGCCCGGGCTGCCCAGGCAGGTGAACAGCACGTTGCGGTTGAAGCGGTCGGGCATCGGCACGACCTGGCTCATGGTCTGCTGCAGCTCGGAGTACGAGTGGTCGCGGGTGCGCGCGATCAGCTTTTCGCCGCGCACCAGGTACAGCCGCGAGTCCCCGCAATGCGCCCAGTAGGCCGCGTTGCCTTGCAGCAGGCAGGCGACGACGGTGGTGCGCGGCGTGTCGATCAGCGCCTTCTGCGTCGCGTAGCGCAGCAGCTGGTGGTGGCCGGCGATCGTGGCTTCCTGCAGGAATCGCAGCGGGTCGGGCAAGGTGGGCTTGCAGTCGCGCTGGAACATCGCGGCCAGCGTCTGCAGCGCGAGCTGCGAGGCGACCTCGCCTTCGGGGTGCCCGCCCATGCCGTCGGCGAGCGCGAACAGGCCCGCGTCGCGCGTGTAGCAATAGCCCATCCGGTCTTCGTTCTTCTCGCGGCCGCCCTTGCGGCTGACCTGGTAGACGGAGAAGCGCATGGTCGTCAGGCCCGTCGCCGGGCCGCCCCAAGGCGGGACTGAGCCCCCCGGGGGGGCAGGAGCGCAGCGACGTGGGGGCGCACGTTCATGCTTTCGCGCCCGTCGTCAGATTTTCGAGTTGCAGCTTGAGGCGCTCGCTGAAGCTGAGCTTGGTGTAGCGGCGCTCGGTCTCGCGCGCCAGCTCCTTCTGCAGCGCGAACACGCTCTGCGGGCGCGACAGCGGGTCGAGCGACATGCACCACTCGGTGACTTCGATCAGGTTGTCGGAGTACACATTGCGCAGCCTTGAGAGGCTCAGCGCGAGCCGGTCCTTCTCGATGCGCTGCGGCGCGTCGTTCGGCGGGTAGCCCTGCATGCAGGCGTAGATGCAGGCGCCGATCGCGTAGATGTCGGTCCAGGGGCCGAGCGTGCCGTCGCGGCGGTAC
>JAYSLR010000630.1:0-3160 GCA_043725365.1 Rhizobacter sp.
CGCCGACCCGAACACGCCGCTGCGCCCGCCGGCGGGCCGCAGCGGCCGCGCCGAGACCTCGCGCCAGGCCTATTCGATCGACGCGGTCAACGAGTTCGAACCGCTGTTCGAAGACATCTACGCGTACTGCGAGCAGATGGAACTGAACGTCGACACGCTGATCCACGAGGTCGGCGCCGGGCAGATGGAGATCAACTTCTTCCACGACCACCCGCTCGGGCTGGCCGACGAGGTGTTCTTCTTCAAGCGCACGATCCGCGAGACCGCGCTGCGCCACGAGATGTACGCGACCTTCATGGCCAAGCCGATGGCCAACGAACCCGGCAGCGCGATGCACGTGCACCAGAGCATCCTGAGCAGCGTCACCGGCAAGAACATCTTCAGCAACGCGGACGGCTCGCCGAGCAGGGAGTTCTACTGGTACATCGGCGGGCTGCAGAAGTACACGCCGGCGGCGATGGCGCTGTTCGCGCCCTACGTCAATTCGTACCGGCGACTGGCGCGTTCGACCGCCGCGCCGATCAACATCCAGTGGGGCAGCGACAACCGCACCGTGGGCATCCGCTCGCCGGTGGCGACCGCGGCGGCGCGGCGCATCGAGAACCGCGTGATCGGCGCCGATGCGAATCCGTACGTGGCGCTCGCGGCAACCCTGGCCTGCGGCTACCTGGGCATGAAGAACCGGATCGAGCCCGCGCCCGAGTGCAAGGGCGACGCCTACCTGTCCGAGTACCAGCTGCCGCGTTCGTTGAGCGAGGCGCTCGGCTGGCTCGCCGACGAGAAGGACCTGCACGACGTGCTCGGCAAGGAGTTCATCACCGTCTACTCCGAGGTCAAGGAGATCGAGCACGACGAGTTCATGAAGGTGATCTCGCCGTGGGAGCGGGAACATTTGTTGCTGCACGTCTGAGACGAAAGGGCCCGATGAGCGACACGAGCAAGCGCAGCACGAAGGACTGGCAGGCCGCCGACGCGGCGCACTACCTGCATCCGTTCACCGACTTCAAGGCGCTCGCGGCGAAGGGCTCGCGCGTGATTGCGAGGGCCGACAACATCTACCTCTGGGACAGCGACGGCAACCGGATCCTCGACGCGATGTCGGGCCTGTGGTGCGTCAACGTCGGCTATGGCCGCCGCGAGCTGGTCGAGGCGGCCACCCGGCAGATGACCGAGCTGCCCTTCTACAACAGCTTCTTCCAGACCGCGAACAAGCCGGCGATCGAGCTCGCCGAGCTGCTCGCCGAAGTGACGCCGCCGCAGTTCCAGCACGTGTTCTTCTCGGGCTCCGGCTCCGAGGGCAACGACACGGTCGTGCGCATGGTGCGGCGCTACTGGGACCTGCTCGGCCAGCCCGAACGCCAGATCATCATCAGCCGCCACAACGCGTACCACGGCTCGACGATGGCGGGCGCCTCGCTCGGAGGCATGAGCGGCATGCACGCGCAGGGCGGGCTGCCGATCCCCGGGATCGTGCACATCGAGCAGCCGTTCTGGCATGAACTCGGGCGCAACCTCAGCCGCGAAGAGTTCGGCCTGAAGGCGGCGCGCTGGCTGGAAGAGAAGATTCTCGAGCTCGGCGCCGGCAAGGTCGCGGCCTTCATCGGCGAGCCCGTGCAGGGCGCCGGCGGCGTGATCGTGCCGCCCGAGACCTACTGGCCGGAGATCCAGCGCATCTGCGACAAGTACGGCGTGCTGCTGGTGTCGGACGAAGTGATCTGCGGCTTCGGCCGCACCGGGGAATGGTTCGGCTGCGAGCGCTTCGGCTTCCGGCCCGACCTGATGACCTTCGCGAAGGGCGTGACCTCGGGCTACGTGCCGCTCGGCGGCGTGATGGTCGGCGAGCGCATCGCCAAGGTGCTGATCGAACAGGGCGGCGAATTCAACCACGGCTACACGTACTCGGGCCACCCGGTCGCCTGCGCGGTGGCGCTGGCGAACATCCGGCTGCTGCAGCGCGAGCGCATCGTCGAGACGGTGCGCGACGACACCGGGCCCTACCTCGCGCAGCAGTTCGCGACACTGGCCGGGCACCCGCTCGTCGGCGAGGCCCAGACCTGCGGCCTGATGGGCGCGCTGCAGCTCGTCAAGGACAAGTCCAGCGGCGCGCCGTTCCCGGCCGAGCTCGAGCTCGGCATGGTCTGCCGCGGGCACTGCTTCGGCAACGGCCTGATCATGCGCGCCGTCGGCGACCGCATGATCGTCGCGCCGCCGCTGGTGATCACGCGCACGCAGATCGACGAGATGACGGCGCTGATCCGGCGTTGCCTGGACCTGACGCTGGTCGACGCCGTGCGCCACGGCTGGGTCTGACGCGTCGGTGCGTTTCGCTAGACTGACGGATTTTTGCGCCAGCCTGCCCCTGCCGACTCCATGAGCACCGAAGCGTTCCTGCAGATCCGCGACATCGTGAAGGATTTCGGCGGCCACAAGGCCGTCAACCACGTCAGCGTCGACATCGTGAAGGGCGAGATCTTCGCGCTGCTCGGCTCCAGCGGCTGCGGCAAGACCACGCTGCTGCGCATGCTCGCCGGCTTCGAGACGCCGAGCTCGGGCAGCATCCTGCTGGACGGCCGCGACCTCGCCGGCCTGCCGCCCTACGAGCGGCCGCTGAACATGATGTTCCAGAGCTACGCGCTCTTCCCGCACCTGAGCGTGCGCGACAACATCGCCTTCGGCCTGAAGCGCGACCATTTGCCGGCGCAAGAGATCGCGCAGCGCGTCGACGCGATGCTCAGGCTCGTGCAGCTCGAGAAATTCGGCCAGCGCAAGCCGCACCAGCTCTCGGGCGGCCAGCAGCAGCGCGTCGCGCTGGCGCGCAGCCTCGCGAAGAAGCCGCAGCTGCTGCTGCTCGACGAGCCGCTCGGCGCGCTCGACAAGAAGCTGCGCGAGGAGACGCAGATCGAGCTCGTCAACATCATCCACGAGGTCGGCGTGACCTGCGTGATGGTCACGCACGACCAGGAAGAGGCGATGACGATGGCCTCGCGCATCGCGGTGATGAGCGAGGGCCGCTTCCTGCAGGTCGGCGCGCCCGGCGAGATCTACGAGACGCCGGCGAACCGCTTCGTTGCCGACTTCATCGGCAACGTCAACCTGATGGACGGCACGCTGCTGAAGGACGAGGTCGACCACGTGCTGGTGCGCTGCGCCGACTGCACCC
>JAYSLR010000631.1:0-3599 GCA_043725365.1 Rhizobacter sp.
GTTCCCGGCGTGCGAAATCTTGAGCTGAAGGTTCCGCCGCCCGTCGTGGCCGCAGCAGTCGCCGTGGCCATGTGGCCCTTGTCGTCACTGCTGCCGAGAGTGGATGCTTCGCCGAGTGCGCGTCTTGCACCGGCGATCGTCATCGGCCTGGTCGGCATCGCCTTCAGTTCGGCCGGAGCGATCGCCTTCAGGCGCTCCAGGACCACCGTGAACCCGCTCCACCCGGAGCGCGCCTCCTCCTTGGTCACCTGCGGGGTCTACCGGGTCACCCGCAATCCGATGTACGTCGGCATGCTTCTGGGCCTGCTGGCCTGGGCCGTGGGCCTGGCTTCGCCGATCTCGCTCGCGGGCCCGGTGGCGTTCATCATGTACATCAGCCGGTTCCAGATCGGGCCGGAGGAACGAGTGCTGCGCGCCAAGTTCGGTCAGCAGTTCGAGGCGTACAGGTCGTCGGTGCGGAGGTGGCTGTGAGTTCCGAGACCCTCCCGGTCCGCAGCGTTCGGCGCACCTGATCGCACATGCGAATCCTTGAATCCGCAAGCATCACGCTGGAGCCGCAGGGGGCCGCGCACGCCGCCGAGATGTTCGTCGTCCTCGGTGATCCGGCAATCTACGCGTACGAGAACCGACCGCCGCAGTCCGTCGAGTGCCTGCGCGAGCGCTTCACGAGGCTCGAATCGCGGCGCTCGCCGGACGGTCGGGAGCAGTGGCTCAACTGGGTCATTCGCCTGCCGACGTCCGAGCTCATCGGTTATGTCCAGGCCACGGTGCGTTCCCAGGGCCGTGCCGCCATCGCCTACGAGCTCGCCAGCCGCTATTGGGGCCGCGGGCTGGCGCGTCAGGCCGTGCAGGCGATGATCTCGGAGCTGGTGGAGCACTACCAGGTTCGCAAACTGTCCGCGGTTCTGAAGCCGCAGAACCTGCGTTCGCGGCACCTGCTCGAACGCCTCGGGTTCACGCCGGCATCGCCGCAGGAGCACGCGACGCGCCGGGTCGAGCTGGGCGAGCTGCTGATGCTCCGCGAGATCGAGCCCCCATGAGCCGTGCGGCGGACGTTCCATGCCGTCGCGGGACTCCCGGCCCTCGCTAGACTTGCCATGGCATGGCACCCCGCCATTCATGCCGATCGTCAGCCACCACCGAAGCCATCGCAACGCCGAACCCCGCACCATGGAATCACGAAAACTCAGAGTGGGCCAGCCGATCACGCCCGACCAGTTCGACGAGCTCACGGACGAGCAGCTGGCCCGTCTCGTGCCGCGCGCCTACCGCGAGTACTTTCCCGGCAAGGACTTCTGCGCCGACGGCTGCTTCTACCTGCACGACGGCACCGCGTGGAGCTTCTACAAGGCCGGCTTCCTGGACGAGTGACGACCTGGCCAGCGTGCGCATCGCACCGGCGGGGCGCCGAGCCTCGGCCGGCAGGCGCCCTCAGCCGCCCTGCGTGCCCCGATGGGCCCAGCCGGTGGTGCGCTTCTCGATCACCGCGAACAGCTCGTACATCGCCATCGCCATCGCCCCGACGACGACCAGCCCGGCGAACGCCAGGCCCATCTGCATCGACGAGCCGGCCGAGATCAGCAGGTAGCCGATGCCCTCGTTCGCGGCCGTCATCTCCGACACCGTGGTGCCGACGAACGCGAGCGTGATCGCGACCTTCAGCGAGGCGTAGAAATACGGCATCGAGCGCGGCAGGCCGACCTTGATGAGCACGTCCCAGCGCTTCGCACCGAGCACGCGCAGCACGTCTTCGAGCTCGGGCTCGAGCGTGGCCAGGCCGGTCGCGATGTTGACGGTGATCGGGAAGAACGAGATCAGGAACGCGGTCAGCACCGCCGGCCCGACGCCGATGCCGAACCACACCACCAGGATCGGCACGAACGCGGCCTTCGGCAGCGCGTTGAAGCCGGTCATCAGCGGGTACATCGCCGCGTAGGCCAGGCGCGAGCTGCCGACCAGGAAGCCGAGCAGCGTGCCGACGACGATCGAGATCGCGAAGCCGACCATCGTGACCCAGAAGGTGCGCCAGGCGTGGCCCGCGATCACCGGCGCGAACTCGACCAGCTTGGCGGCGATCGCGCTCGGCGCCGGGAAGATGAACTCCGAGATGCCGAGGCCGCGGCACAGCAGCTCCCAGACGATCAGCACCGCGACCAGCAACACCCAGGGCGCGTAGCGCTCGCGGCGCTGCGGCGTCATGACGCGAGCTCCGGTGCCGCGGCGGCCTGCGGCCGGCGGATCGCGCCGATGTGCTCGCGCAGCTCGAGCACGATGTCGGTGAACTCCTTCGTGTAGGTCAGCTCCAGCTCGCGCGGGCGCGCCAGCGGGATCGTCTTCTTCGCCACGATGCGGCCCGGGCTGCGGCTCATCACGTACACCGTGTCGGCGAGGAACACCGCCTCGCGCAGGTCGTGCGTGACGAGGATGACGTTGAAGCGCTGCGCCGCGTGCAGGTCGCGCAGGATGCACCACAGCTCCTCGCGCGTGAAGGCGTCGAGCGCGCCGAAGGGCTCGTCGAGCAGCAGCATCTTCGGCTCGTGGATCAGCGCGCGGCAGATCGACGCGCGCTGCTGCATGCCGCCCGAGAGCTGCCACGGGAATTGGTTCTCGTAGCCGGCCAGGCCGACGCTGCGCAGCAGCCGGCGGCCCTTCTCCTCGTACATCGCGCGCCGGGCGCGGAACGCCGAGCGGTGCGGCTCGACGATCTCGAGCGGCAGCATCACGTTGCCCAGCGTCGTGCGCCAGGGCAGCAGCGACGACGACTGGAACGCCATGCCGGTGATCTTCAGCGGGCCGGTGACCTCGTGGTCGTCGATCAGGATCGTGCCCTGCGAGGGCCGCTTCAGACCGGTCGCCAGCTTCATGAAGGTCGACTTGCCGCAGCCCGACGGCCCGACGATCGCGATGAACTCGCCGCGACCGACCGACAGCGTGATGTCCTCGACCGCGAACTGGCGCTTCGCGAGCAGATCGTCGTTGTAGGCCAGCCAGACGTTCTGGAACTCGACAAACCCCGACACGTCAGCCCCTCGGCCCGCGCGTCGTCACTTGCGTGCTGCCTTGAAGATGTCGCGTTCCGCGGCCGTCGGCAGGAAGCCGCCGTTCCAGATCGTGGTGGTGTCGATGCGCTCCTTGGTCGCGAATGCGTCGGACACCTGGCTCGCCATCAGGCTCAGGCGCGGGCCGAGCGCGTTGCCGAAGCCCTCGGCCTTCGCGTCGGGCGTCAGCACGGTGGCGTCGAGCGCGAGCTTCAGGCGGCGCTCCTCGAGCGCGGCGTCGACCAGGCCGTCCTTGGTCTTCAGCGTCGCGATCGCGGCCTTCGGGTCGGCGATCACGTCCTTCACGCCTTTCGTGAACGCGCGCAGGAAGGCCTTCACCGCCTCCGGGTTCTTCTTCAGGAAGTTCTCCGAGACGATGATCGCGTTGCCGTACAGCTTGACGCCGTAGTTCGGGTAGGGCAGCACGACGATGTCGTCGGCCTTGACGCCGCGCGCCTCGAGGTTCAGCAGCGAGGTGAACGAGAAGCCGGTGATCGCGTCGATGTCGCCGCGCACCAGCATCGTCTCGCGCAGCGTCGGGTCCATCGCGGTCCAGGAGAC
>JAYSLR010000632.1:0-4508 GCA_043725365.1 Rhizobacter sp.
GTCGGGCATCACCAGGATCAGCTTGTAGCCCTTCACCGCCGCGACCATCGCCAGGCCGACGCCGGTGTTGCCCGAGGTCGGCTCGATGATCGTGCCGCCCGGCCGGAGCGCGCCCGACGCCTCGGCAGCCTCGACCATCGCCAGCGCGATGCGGTCCTTGATCGAGCCGCCGGGGTTGGAGCGCTCGCTCTTGATGTAGACGTTGTGCGTGCCGCCGAACAGCCGGTTGACGCGGATGTGCGGCGTGTTGCCGATCGTGTGCAGGATGTCGTTGACGGGCATGCGAGGCCTCCCGAAGTGTGGCGTGGGGTCCATTATGGTCAACGCGCGCCCGCCTCGGTTTGCGACAATCCCTCATGCATGCACCGCTCCAGAACGACAGCTTCCTGCGCGCCTGCCTGCGCCAGCCCACCGCGCACACGCCGGTCTGGCTGATGCGCCAGGCGGGCCGCTACCTGCCCGAGTACCGCGCCACGCGCGCGCGCGCCGGCAGCTTCATGGGCTTGGCCACGAACCCCGAATTCGCGACCGAGGTGACGCTGCAGCCGCTGGACCGCTACGCGCTCGACGCCGCGATCCTGTTCAGCGACATCCTGACCGTGCCCGACGCGATGGGCCTGGGCCTGAGCTTCGCGGAGGGCGAGGGCCCGCGCTTCGCGCACCCGGTGCGCGACGAAGCCGCGGTGGCGAAACTCGAGGTCCCGGACATGGCCCGGCTGCGCTACGTGTTCGACGCGGTCGCATCGATCCGCCGCGCGCTGGACGGCCGGGTGCCGCTGATCGGCTTCTCCGGCAGCCCGTGGACGCTGGCCTGCTACATGGTCGAAGGCGCGGGCTCGGACGACTACCGCCTCGTGAAGACCATGCTCTACAGCCGCCCCGACCTGATGCACCGCGTGCTCGAGATAAACGCGGCAGCGGTCGCGCAGTACCTGAACGCCCAGATCGAGGCCGGTGCGCAGGCCGTGATGATCTTCGACAGCTGGGGTGGCGTGCTCGCCGACGGCGCGTTCCAGCAGTTCAGCCTGGCCTACACGCGCCGGGTGCTGCAGCAGCTCAAGCGCGAGCACGAGGGCCAGCGCGTCCCGCAGATCGTGTTCACGAAGGGCGGCGGCCTGTGGCTCGAGGAGATCGCCGCCGCGCAGCCGGACGTCGTCGGGCTGGATTGGACCGTCAACCTCGGCGCGGCGCGCGCGCGCATCGGCCAGCAGGTGGCACTGCAGGGCAACATCGACCCCAACGTGCTGTTCGCCGGGCCGGCGCAGATCCGTGCCGAGGTCGAGCGCACACTGGCGAGCTACGGCGCGCCGACCGGCCACATCTTCAACCTCGGCCACGGCATCAGCCAGCACACGCCGCCCGAGAGCGTGGGCGTGCTCGTCGACGCGGTGCATGAGCTGTCGGCACGCGCCCGCGCGCCGGCCTGACGCCGACCCGAGACGACCCGCACAAGACTTTCTTTTGGCGGTAAGTGAGCGCTCAGGCCTTGACTTATCCCCAAAAGCGGGCATCGGGTTTGTGGGCGATGTGAGCTGTTGCGGCGCAGCATGGGACTTCCACCAATCCGCGCTAAGTGGTTGATTTCATTGAATTGCTTTCGATGCCGCGAAACCGGGCAATCTTTGGCGCATCAAGGCGCAGCAAGCGTTTCCGGTCATTCCAGGGGCGGTTACGCACAAAGTTATCCACAGCGGAAGTGGAGAATTTCGAAAGCGCTTCAAAATCATCAACTTAACGCATCTTTGTAAACGAGAACAGAGCTTTGAGCGGTAACTTGAACGACGCGGCGCCCCCAACGGGGCCGCGCGTGCGCGTTGCGGTCGATGCACCACAGCACACCGGCCTGTCCGCTCCCCTTGACTATTCAAGCGAGCACACGCTCATCCCCGGAACGTTGGTCAGCGTGCCGCTGGGCCGGCGCGAGGTGCCGGGCGTGGTGTGGCACGGCGCGGCCGACGCCGGGCCGGCGGTCGAGCTGAGGCCGGTCACCACCGCGCTCGCCTCGCTGCCGCCCCTGGGCGCAACTTGGCTGGCGCTGGTCGACTTCGCCGCGGCGTACTACCAGCGCGGCACCGGCGAGGTGGCGCTGTCGGTGCTGCCGCCCGAACTTCGCAAGCTCGACGACGCACAGCTCGCGAACCGCATCAAGAAGCTGCACAAGGCGCTCGGCGGCGTTGCGGCCGGCGCGCCGCCGACCGAGCCGCCCGCGCTGACCGACGACCAGTCGCGTGCGCTCGCCGCGATCGCTGCGGCGTCGGCGCAGGACACGCCGCCGGCCGTCCTGCTGCACGGTGTCACCGGCAGCGGCAAGACCGAGGTCTACCTGGGCGCCGCGGCACAGGTGCTGGCGGCCGGCCGGCAGGCACTGGTGCTGGTGCCCGAGATCAACCTGACACCGCAGCTCGAGGCCCGCTTCGCCGCGCGCTTCGCGGGCCGCCACATCGTCTCGCTGCACAGCGCGCTGACGCCGGCGCAGCGGCTGCGCAGCTGGCTCGCGGCGCACCTGGGCCTGGCCGACCTGGTGCTGGGCACGCGGCTGGCGGTGTTCGCGTCGATGCCTCGGCTCGGGCTGATCGTCGTCGACGAGGAGCACGATCCGTCGTACAAGCAGCAGGAGGGCGCGCGCTATTCGGCGCGCGATCTGGCCGTCTACCGTGGCCGGCTCGAGCGTGCCGGCGTCGTGCTCGGGTCGGCGACGCCGTCGCTCGAGAGCTGGCAGCGCGCCGCGCAGGGCCGCTACACGCGCGTGGCCCTGCCGGCACGGATCGGCGGCGGCGCGCTGCCGACGGTGCGCCTGGTCGACATGAACCAGCAACCCAAGACCCGGGGTGCGAGCACCGCGCTGTCGGCGCCGCTGGTGGCCGCGCTGCAGGACCGGCTGGCGCGCGGCGAGCAGAGCCTGGTGTTCCTGAACCGGCGCGGCTACGCGCCGGTGCTGCACTGCGGCGAGTGCGGCTGGAAGAGCGGCTGCCCGCATTGCAGCGCCTGGCGCGTGTTCCACAAGCTCGACCGCACGCTGCGCTGCCACCACTGCGGCTTCACCGAGCGCGTGCCGCGCGCCTGCCCCGACTGCGGCAACCTCGACATCGCGCCGATCGGCCGCGGCACCGAGCGCCTCGAGGAGCAGCTCGGTGCCCTGCTGCGCACACCCGACGACCGGCCGGCGCGCATCGCCCGCATCGACGCCGACAGCACGCGCCTGAAGGGCGCGCTCGAAGCGCAGCTCGGCGCAGTCCACGCTGGCGATGTCGACGTGCTGGTCGGCACGCAGATGGTGACGAAGGGCCACGACTTCCGCCGCATCACGCTGGTCGCCGCGGTGAACCCGGACAGCGCGCTGTTCAGCAGCGACTTCCGCGCCCCGGAACGCCTGTTCGCGCTGCTGATGCAGGCCGGCGGCCGCGCCGGGCGCGACGCCGAACAGGCCGCGCGCAGCGAGCTGTGGATCCAGACCTGGCACCCGGCGCACGCGCTGTACGGCGCGTTGCGCCGCCACGATTTCGAGGCCTTCGCGGCGAGCCAGCTGAAGGAGCGCGAGATGGCCGGGCTGCCGCCGTTTTCGCACCTCGCGATCCTGCGCGCCGACGCGCGCACGCCGCAGGCCGCGCGCGCGTTCCTGCAGGCCGCCGCGGCGCTCGCGGCCGACCTTCCGGGAGCCGATCAGGTGACGGTCTACCCGCCGGTGCCGCTGGGGGTGGCGCGCGTCGCCGATGTCGAGCGCATGCAGATGCTGGTCGAATCAGCCTCGCGCACGGCGCTGCAGCGCTTTCTCGCGCAGTGGCTGCCCGCGCTGCACGCGCTGCGGCGCGAACCGCCGAGCGCGGAACAGCGCATCCTGCGCTGGGCGGTGGACGTCGACCCGTCAGCGATTTGAGGGCCGCGGCCGACGCGCTGGCGGGCGGGCCGGGCCAGGCGCTGCCACGGGCCGAGCGATGTCGGCGAGCAGCAAAGTTGCGCGCACCAGTTCCTCGACCGCCTCGCCGAGGTCTTGCGGCGGCTCCAGGCTTTCGATTTCGGCGAGCAGGTCGTCGGCATCCTCGAGATCGTCGGGCGCGAGGTGGCGGTAGACCAGCGCGAGCGGCTCGGTCAGCGCTTTCGCGTCGAGCGCCATCAGGTCGGGGAAGATCTCGAGCGCGGTCGCAAAGCCGGCGACCCAAGGGTAGACCGCGTCGATCGGGCCGGGATCGTGCCCGTCGTCGTCGTCGTTGTCGTCGTCCGGCCCGGCGGGCGCGTCCGCGTCCGCCAGCTCGAAGACCCAGGGGTCGAACCATTGGCGGCGCTGGATCGCGTCGTCGAGTTCGGCGTGGCGGCGCAGCACCAGCGCGTGCAGGCGCGTCGCATCGAAGGTCGGCGGCAGCGCGCGGGCGTCGACGTCGGTGACGTGCGGCAACCAGCGCGCGACGGCGACGCGCCGCGGCTGCAGCAGCACGCCGCACAGGTAGCCGTCGATCATGCTGACATCGAGCGCATCGAGCGGCGCCGGCACGCGATCGACGAGGGCTTGCAGC
>JAYSLR010000633.1:0-2231 GCA_043725365.1 Rhizobacter sp.
CCCGCATGCGCCGTGCCAGCCTGGTGCGGGCGCTGCGCGCGGCGGGTGACGATCCGGCGCTGGCCGATCCGGCGTTCGCGGTGTTCTTCGCGGCGCGCAACCGCGTCGAGCTGTTCGACGACGCGCGCCACGGGCTGGCGGCGCTCGCGGCGCGCTGGCCGATGGTCGCGGTGACGAACGGCAATGCCGACCTGCACGGCATCGGCCTGGCCGGCCACTTCGTCGCGACCGTCTCGGCGCGCGAGTTCGGCGTCGCCAAGCCCGATGCCCGCATCTTTCACGAGGCCTGCCGCTGCCTCGGTGCCCGCCCGCAGGAGGTGCTGCACATCGGCGACGACTGGGCACTCGATGTCGTCGGTGCGCACGGCGCCGGGCTGCGCACCGCCTGGCTGCGGCGCGACGATGCGGCGCCCGCGGCGGTCGACCATGCGATCGCACCCGACTGCGTCGCCCGCGACTTCCACGAGCTGCTCGCCTGGCTCGACGCCTGAGCCGGGGCAGTTCAGTCGCGCTGCAAGGTGAACTGCATGACGCTGGTGTTGTGCGTCGCGAACGCGGCCTCGCAGTAGCCGAGGTAGAACTCCCAGATGCGCATGAAACGCGTGTCGAAGCCGAGCCGGCGCACCGGGCCGTCGGCGGCCAGGAAGCTGGCGCGCCAGCGCTTCAGGGTCTCGGCGTAGTCGAGGCCGAAGTCGAGCTCGCCGACGACGCGCAGCCCGGCCGCCGCGGCCGCGGCGCGGAACGCCGACGGGCTCGGCAGCAAGCCGCCCGGAAAGATGTACTGCTGGATGAAATCGGTCGAGCGCACATAGCGCTCGAACAGGTCGTCGCGGATCGTGATGCTCTGGACGCAGGCCTTGCCGCCGGGCTTGAGCTGGCGCTTCAAGGTGTCGAAGAAGCTGGGCCAGTATTCGCGCCCGACCGCCTCGAACATCTCGATCGACGCGATCGCGTCGAACGGGCCGTCGGCGATGTCGCGGTAGTCCTGGTAACGCAGGTCCCCGGCCAGGCCCGCGACGGCCAGGCGCCGTTGACCCCAGGCGAGCTGCTCGCGCGACAAGGTCACGCCGGTGACGCTCGCGCCGAACTCGTGCGCCGCCGTCTCGGCCAGCGCGCCCCAGCCGCAGCCGATCTCGAGCACGCGGTCGCCGGGCTTCACGCCGCACTCGCGCAGGGCGCGGCGCACCTTGGCATGCTGCGCCTGCACCAGGTCGCCGCCGCGATCGCCCTCGAACCAGGCGCTGCTGTAGTTCATCGTCGGGTCCAGCCACAGGCGGTAGAACTCGTTGCCCAGGTCGTAGTGGGCGTGGATGTTCTTCCGGCTGCCTCGGCGCGAGTTGCGATGGACGAGGTGGCGGGCGCGGTACAGCAGCGAGCCCCACCAGCTGCCGTAGATGACCGCCTCGACCTCGTCGCGGTTCGCGATGAAGAGCTGCAGCAGGGCGGTCAGGTCGGGCGTGCTCCAGTCGCCGGCAATGAAGCTCTCGGCGAAGCCGATGTCGCCCGACTTCAGTGCCGCGGCGCACGGATTCCAGTTGCGCAGCCGGATCGAGGCGCGCAGCGTGGTGTCGGCGGCGCTGCCGAAGTTCAGCGTGCCGCCGTCGGGCAGCTGCACGTTCAGCGTGCCGTGCCGCAGGTTCTTCATCAGGCGGAACACCGCCTGCGCGGCGGCCGGCATGCCGGGGGTGGCGCGGGGCGGGATCAGGGTGCTGCTGGAGCTCATGGATTCAACGTGTCGTGAAGGTCGGCGGCGGGGCCGGTTTGCGGAAGAACGGCACGCGCTTGCCCCACAGCTTCAGCGCCTGCCAGTGGATGCGTGCGATCACGCCCAGCGTCATCAGCGGCATGCCGAAGAACGCCGCGCGTGCGCGCGCCGCGGTCAGCGGCCGCAGCTCGCCCGAGACGCTGGTGCGGATCAGCAGGCCGTGCGCGTCGTGGTGGTCGACGCAGGCGATCGTGCGGAGGCGTGTCATCGACTCGTTGCTGCGCCGCGGCGTGCCGGTCGGGCCGGCAGCGCTGCGCATGAAGCGGAAGCGGTAGCTGCCCGACACCTCGCAGAACGGCGAGACATGGAACACCTTGGCCGCACGCAGCTCGCGCCCGAACGCGAGTTCCGGGCCGTCGAGCAGGTAGCAGTGGCGCTCGCCGAAGGTGTTGTTGACCTCGACGACGATCGCGGCGAGCGTGTCGTCGGCGCGATGGCAGTACCAGAAGCTGACCGGCTTGAAGGT
>JAYSLR010000634.1:0-3734 GCA_043725365.1 Rhizobacter sp.
GCTGCCGGCCGCTTTCGGGCGGCGGCGCGGACGGGGGCGTGGGAGGCGAAGAGGGCGACATGGGGGCGTGCAATCAGGCTTGGCGTGCACTGTAGGGGCCCGTTCGGTCCGGGCCAACCGTTCTACGATGGAGTGCGGCCCGGGGCTGACGGGCTGCAGGCGCGGCCGACAGAGTCGGCCCGTCGCGTGCTACAACCAACCTGGTGCCGACGGGCCTCCCCAGTGCAACTACTCTATTTCGTCGCGGCGGGCCTTTGCCTCATTCTCGGGCTCGGGCATTCGGTGGTGGGCGAGCGCCAGATCCTGGTCAGCCTCTGCCGTCGCACTGATCTGCCCAGGTTGTTCGGCAGCTCCGAACTCACCGCCCGGACATTGCGATTCGCCTGGCACCTTTGCAGTGTGGCGTGGTGGGGCGCAGGGGCGCTCTTTTTCTACATGGCGGGCGACCGTTTGACGCCCGCCGTCGACGCCATGGTCTTGGCGAGCGTATTCCTGACCAGCGCTGCGGTCACCTTCGTCGTGTCCCGAGGTCGTCATTTCGCGTGGCTGATATTTCTTGCCATCGGCGCCATCGCACTCTATGGATCACGGGCCTGACATGGCGCCCTGACCGCGACATGAACGTCATCGCCCTTGTTTGCACGTCCGTGCTCGGCTTGCTTCTGTTCGGCCTGGGGTTGGCCGTCTCGATGGCGCGCTTTCGTTCCGGTCGCTTCGATGGCTGCGATCCGCAGTCCGACAGTTTGCTTGCCAAGCTTGTCCGCGCGCATGGCAACACCGCCGAATACGCGCCCTTTCTCGCACTGCTCTTCCTGTACTCGGGTTCGCGCAATCCGGCCGCGTGGCAGGTCTGGGTCATGATCGCCGCGACAGTTTGTCGAGTCGCGATCGTGGTCGGTCTTCTTGCCTGGCCCACGATGTCGCGTCCCAATCTGCTTCGATTCGTCGGCGGCCTGGGCACCTATCTCCTCGGGGCGGCGCTGTGTGTCGCCCTTCTCGGCGGGGCCTGACCCGGCCATCGTCGACCCTCGCGCCAGGTTCCGGGGACCTTCGGCGGCGTCGATGCCGCATCGGGCGGTGACGCCTTCGGCCTCCCATGCCGGCGTCGTGAACTCAGTCACGCCGTAGCGGCGCGAACGCCGTCAAGCGCGTCGCGGGCCAACCGATAATCAGATGGAGCGTCATCGGCGCGGAACAGCAGCGCGCGAGTCGAAATGGCGCGCCGACCCGAACGCAAGGCGGAAATGAGCGCGGACGTGAAGCAAGCTCGGACCAAGGGCCATCGCAAAGGCCGGGGTGCGTGCCACGCCAGAGTTCCGTCGCCGCTTTCGCGATTGACTCTCGCACTGCTGTTCGCGTTCGTCGGGAGCGCTCTCGCCAATCCGGACGGTGCGACCGTCGTCTCCGGACAGGCGAGCATCGTCAACTCGGGCAAGACGCTTTCGATCACGAATACGCCCGGGACCATCATCAACTGGCGGGGCTTCTCGATCGCGTCCGACGAGCTGACCCGGTTCATCCAGCAAAGCGCGAGCAGCGCCGTCCTGAACCGCGTCGTCGGCGAGGACCCTTCGAGTCTGCTGGGACGCCTGCAATCGAATGGCCGCGTCTTCCTGATCAACCCGAACGGGATCACTTTCGGCGCCGGCAGCCAGATCGACGTCGCCGGGCTCGTCGCCTCGTCGCTCGATCTCGGCAACGCCGACTTCCTCGCCGGGCGGCTTCGCTTCAGCGGCCCGGCGACGGCCGGAGCGTTGAACCAACTCGGCGCGATCAGCACGCCGCGCGGCGGCCAGGTGGTGCTGATCGCACCGCGGGTCGAGAACAGCGGCGTCATCACGACGCCGCAGGGCGAGATCCTGCTCGCCGCAGGCCAGACCGTGCAGCTCGCCGACACCGCCAACCCGGCGCTGCGCGTGAGCGTCACCGCGCCTGCCGGCGAAGTACTCAACCTAGGTCGGTTGATCGCCGACGGCGGCCGCATCGGCATCCACGCCGGCCTGATCGGACAAAGCGGAACGATCAGTGCCGGGCGCGCCGAAATCGGCCCTGGCGGCGAGGTCTACCTGAAGGCGAGCGGCGCAATCACGCTCGACCCGACGAGCCGGATCGACGCAGGCGGCGGCTCGGGCGGCCAGGTGGTCCTCGATGCCGGCGACGGCCGGTTGGTCGTAGCGGGACTGCTCGACGCGACCGGAAGAGACGGCGGCGGCGGATCGGTTCATCTGCTCGGCCGCACCGTCCAGCTCGCCGACGCACAGGTCGATGCCTCGGGCGCGACCGGAGGCGGCGAGATCCTCGTCGGCGGCGACTACCAGGGCGGCAACCCAGCGCTGCGCAACGCGCAGACGAGCGACGTTGGCGACACCTCGACGCTGCGTGCCGACGCCGGTGCGGTCGGCCATGGTGGGAAGGTCATCGTCTGGTCGGACGGCTCGACCCGCTTCGGCGGAGCCGTCTCGGCGCGCGGCGGAACGAGCGGCGGCGACGGTGGCCTGGTCGAAGTCTCGGGCAAGCAGACCCTCGCCTTCGACGGCACGGTCGATACGCGCGCCCCACGCGGCGCGACCGGAACGCTCCTGCTCGACCCGAGCGACATCACGATCTCGACCGGCGCGAATGCGTCGATCAGCGCCGGGCCGACGTTCACCGGCACCGCGGCCAGCTCGACCCTCAACACGACGACGCTGCAGACCGCACTGGCGACCAGCAATGTCGTCGTCGACACGAGCAGCGCGTTCGCGAGCGCCGGCAACATCACCGTCGCCAACGCCGTGACCTGGGCCAGCGCGAACTCGCTCCAGCTGAAGGCGCACAACAACATCACTGTCGCGGCCGGTGCCACGATCAATGCCACCGGCACCGGCGCGCTCAGCCTGATCGCGAACCAGGATGCGGCCGGCGGCGGCGATGTCTCCATCAACGCGGCCCTCACCGCGAACAGCGGCGGCATCTCCATTTCAGGGGTCGGGGTCACCAGTGCGGCCGCGGGCACGCTCACGACCACCGGACTCGCGGGGCTGGCCGGCGGCGCGGTAAACATCGCGGCCACCGGGGCCGTCAACCTTGGCGCAGCCGTCACTGCCTCGGGCGGCGCGGCTTCGGGGGCCGGTGCCGCGGCGGGCGCGGTGACGATCGCGGGCACGTCGATCAGCACCGGTGCGATCACCGCTTCCGGCGGCGCCGCGGGCGGAATCACCGCTACCGGAGGCAGCGCCGGTGCGGTTTCGATCACCGGCAGCGGCGCGGTGACTACCGGCGCGATTGCGGCGTCGACCGGCGCGGCGGCCGGTACCGGCGCCGGCGGGACGCCCGGCAGCATCACATTGCAAGGGACGACGGTGACGACCGGGGCACTGACCACCACGGGCGGCGCCAACGGTGCGGGTGGCGCCATCCAGGCGACGGCGACGACCGGCTTGCTCCAGGCCACCGGTGCCATCGCGAGCTCGGGGGGTACCGCAAACGCCAGCTCGGCAGGCAGCAACGCAGGCAACATCACGCTGAGCGGCGTCAACGTCAATGTCGACCTGCCCTCTTCTGTCACTGCCAACGGCAGCAACGGCACCACCGCCGGAAGCAACCAGCCCGGAGGGGCCGGTGGCGCGGTGCACATCACCTCGACCGGCGGAGTGACGAGCTGGAACGTCAACGCGAGCGGCGGTAGCGCGACCACGGTCAATGCGGCTGGAGGCAACGGCGGCTCGATCAGCATCTCGAACAGCGTTGCCGGC
>JAYSLR010000635.1:0-22872 GCA_043725365.1 Rhizobacter sp.
GCCGTCGACGTGATCGCCCGTGGCGTCGGCCAGCTGCTGGCCGCGTCGCTGGGTCAGCCGGTGATCGTCGAGAACAAGCCGGGGGCGGCGACGAACATCGCCGTCAAGGCGATGATCGACAGCCCGGCGGACGGCCACACGATGCTGATGGCGGCCAACGCACTGGCGGCCAACGTGTCGCTGTTCCAGCCGCCACCGTTCGACATCGCGCGCGACATGGTGCCGGTGGCCATGGTGGGTCGCGTCCCGGTCGTGATCGCGACGCTTGCCGACTCGCCGCTGAACACGCTGGCGAAGGCGGTTGCCGCGGCCCGCGCCCAGCCGAACACCGTCACCTTCGGCACACCGGGGAACGGCTCCACGCCTCATCTGGCGATGGAGCTTTTCGAGCGTGCCGCCGGCGTCTCGATGACCCACGTGCCCTACAAGGGCGGGGCACCCGCCATCACGGATGTGCTCGGCGGACACGTCGCCCTGGTGGCCGTCAATGCGCTCGAGGTCCTTCCCCACGTGAAGAGCGGCAAGCTGCGCGTGCTCGCGGTCATGAGTGCGTCCCGCTCGCCGGTGCTGCCCGATGTGCCGACGGTGGCCGAGTCCGGCTACCCCGGCTTCGAGGCGGCGGTGTGGTACGGGCTCGTCGCGCCCGCTTCCACGCCCGCGCCGGTGGTCGCGCGTCTGAATGCCGAGGTACAGAAGGCGCTCGCGGCACCCGCGGTCAAGACCCTGCTGACGTCGGCCGGCGGTGAGGTGACGCCCGGGCCGCCCGAACAGTTCGGCGCCCTGCTCCGGGCCGAGCAGGCGCGCTACGGCAAGCTGATCCGCGAGGCCGGGATCAAGCTGGACTGACTGCGCGAGTTCCATGTTGGACGGCGGCGTGTTCGACGCCGACGCGAGCGCGGGCAGTGTCGGCCGGACGACAGGAACGTCCGTGGCCTGCGCCCGGGATCGCCAACCAGCTCAGTGAATCGAGTGGCCCGAGCGGCTGCCGAGGGCGCGAACCGCGCTGTTCACCATCGTCGACAGCCGTCGCTCGATCGGTCTCGTCAGCAGAGACTGCTGTCGAGCCGGCGGACGGCGGGCGTCATGGCCAGAACCGGACCTTCGCGGACGACCGCTCGCACCCGCCATGGCGCGGCGTGCGCTTCGCGCCTGGGTCAAGTAGATAAGGCGATTGAAGATCCCGCCGTCGATCTAAACCTCAGTCGTCGGCACCCCATGTTTACGTTCTTCTCCGCCCAGCACCACCTGCTCGATCGAGCCTGCGCGACTCAATGCAGACTTCCGCCGTGGTGCCCTTAGACTCGAGGGCAGATGATCGCCACACTTTCCGCCGTCACGCGCGAACGACTGCGGCGCTTCATGCGCATCGTGCGCATGGCTGCGGTCATCGGTGCAGGCGTCGGTGCAGTCTACGGTGGCGCGATTGCCGGACCGGGCGCTCGCACGCTGCTGCATTCCCTGCTGATCTCCATACCGATCGGTGTCCTCGCCGCCCTGCTCACGGCTTCATGGATCGCAGGCATCGAGATGTTCCTGTTGCCTCGCGCTTCGATGCGATGGCTCGACGCGATGCCGTTCGCTGCGGTGTTCATTCTGAAGACGCTTGTCTATGGCGCGATCGCAGGGGCAGTCTTCGCCGGCCAGCCGGGGCAGCGCTTGTTCGGCGTCGTCACCGTCTACAGCGCGCGCACCGGGCTGATCGCGGTTTGCCTCTCGCTCGTGGCCGTTGCCGTCGTGGTGATGATGTTTCAGGCCGCCGGCCTGGTCGGCTACCGCACGTTCGTGGCTCTTCTGCTTGGAAGGTATCGCCGGCCCCACGCCGAGCGACGCTTCTTCCTCTTCGTCGACGTGGTGGGCTCGACCGCGATCGCCGAGCGGCTCGGGGCGCTGGAGGCCCATCGCTTTCTCGCCGCGGTGTTTTCGGCCGTCGCCGAACCGATCGAGCTGTGCCGCGGTGAGATCTACCAATACGTCGGTGACGAGATCGTCATCACCTGGGTCGAGGCCGACGGCGTTGCCGATGCGCGGGCGCTGCGCTGCTACTTCGCGATGCGCGCGGTGCTCGCCGCGGACGCGAACCGGTTTGCCCAACGCTTTGGTGTGCGACCTGAGTTGCGTGCGGCCCTGCATCTGGGCGAGGTCATCGCCGGCGAGGTCGGTCAGGTGCGCCGTGCGATCGTCTTCCATGGCGACGTCATGAACACGACCGGGCGTCTCGAGCAGGCGACCCGCGAAGTCGGATGCTTTTTCATCGCATCGGCGGAAGCGCTCGCCCCCCTTGGTTCGCCGCCCGAAATCCGTACCCATGACCTTGGCGCGCTGGCGCTGCGCGGACGAGTCGAGCCCATCCATGCGTTCTGCGTCAAACATTCGGACAGGAGCGCTTTGAAGAGTGCATAGGTGCGCCGCTCAGTGATTTCCCAGCGTGTTCTTAAAGAACTTCACGACCGCCGAATCGAATCCGACATGGAACGCTGCCCGATCGAAACCGGGCGAGCTCGTGCAGATCGCGGGTGCCATCGAGGCGAGCGCATTGCTGCAAGGCGCCAGGAAATCGAAGTGGCCAGCGTCTGGAACAACGTGATATTCCGGTGCTTCGGGCATGGCCAGTCGCACCGCTTCGGCATACCGCGGGTGCGGCACGACGACATCGTTCTCGGCTCGCCAGAGTTGCACGGGCACCTTGACGTTCTTCAGACCGTCCGGCGAGAACGTGAAGCCGAGGGCTGGCGCGGCAACCACCGCAGCCTTGATGCGCGTGTCGGTGACCATTGTCGTGGCGGGGACGACGACCGGGCTCTGGCTCTTGGCGATCAACTGACACGCGAAGTCTTCGGGATACTGCCGGCACATCGGCGCGATCTTCGCGAAATCCGCGATGCTACCGATGCTCGCGAGCGTGGTGAATCCGCCTGCGGAATGGCCGAACATTCCGATGCGCTCAGGGTCGATCGCCGCCTGGCCTTCCCAGGTCGAGAGCATGTGGTCGATGACACGACTGACCTGCCGCGGCCTGTCCATGATGCCGACGCTGCGACTCTGGTCGGCGTAGTTGTCTCCCGTGTGGTTCATGGCCACCACAACGAAGCCTGCGTCGGCCAAGGCAATGGCCGTATCGAAGTGGCCCAGGAAAGAACCGCCCGTTCCGTGCGACATCACGACCATCGGCAATGCCCTGCCGTTCACGGGTGCGTTGAACGCGACGGTCATTGTCGTCGGCCCCAACGACAGGGGCTTGGCAGCGGCCTGGCTCGGATACCAGATGCCGACCACGAGTGGCTTGCCGCCTGGGTCAGCAGCGACACCTTGCTGGAAGCCCGCGGCATGTGCGCACGCGCCGGCGAGCCCGGTCGCAATCATCGCGACGGCGCAGAACAGGTTCGATCTGTTGATCTTCGTTTTGGATCCGATTTCCGTGAAAGGAGACGATTCTCCGCACCGCGTTACTGAAAGTCGTTTGCTCCGCGACGAAGCGGCAATCCAAGTCGCCGAGCGGGCGGATGAGGGCGTGAGATGAAGCTCGCCGGAGGCGGGGACGCCCTAGAAGAGCGACGTCCCCTTGACTTCGGGTCGACGGGCAGCAATGGTTCGTCCATCGCCGGCCGCGCAGGGGCCGGCCACAAGCGACGGTTCGCAAGCGTCGGCGATGGCTCGGCAAAGGGCGCATCGTTTGTCAATGCGCGTTGCTCGGTTTCAGGGCGGCCCAGGATGGAGTGACAACGTGTCCAGACCCGATCTCAATATGCTATTCACGCTTGACGTACTGCTTGCCGGGCGGTGACTCCGCCAATGGGCCACGCGAGACTGGCGGCTTTCGGAGTGTGTGTTTTCAGACCTCAATGACTGCTCAGGGTCGGCAACCCCAGTTCGACAGCTGGGTCGGCTGACATTCGACCCAGCGTCGATCCTGGTCGGCACAGATCGCAAACGGACCCTCGCTTTCGGGATCATCACGCGCGGGGATCGACCGATCGCGAGAAGCATCTCCCGGCCCTCTGCCGAGGCCTGCGCCCGCGCGAGCATTCTTTGGACGACCGCGCCGAGATGCGCGGCCCGCGCTGCGTCTCTTACCGCCATAACGGGAATCCTTCACGGGCAAATTCCCGTTCACTTACGTTTGCCCAATCGGGCATACAACTTTACACAGTAGAGCAGGGCTGCCCTCGCAAGAATCTGGTCGTTCAGGCTGCGGTGTGCGGCCTCGAATCAGGCGCGGCCCGTCCCCATTTGTCAAACGCACAGGGGCGGGCGCGCATCGATCAGAAAACTCTTGTCGGGGACCCCATGTCGAGCATCACATTGAATGTCAACAGCCGTACCTACACGGTGAACGTCACGGACACCAGCATGCCCTTGCTCTGGGTGTTGCGCGATCTGATCGGCCTGACCGGCACCAAGTACGGCTGTGGCATCGAAGTCTGCGGTGCCTGTACCGTGCTGATCGACGGGCAGCGCGAGCACTCCTGTGTCTTCGACGTTTCCTCGGCGGTGGGCAAGAAGATCATGACGGTCGAGGGGCTGGCCTCGGATTCGGATGGCCAGAAGGCGCAGGCGGCATGGGTCGCCAACCAGGTGCCGCAATGCGGCTATTGCCAGCCCGGAATGCTGATGGCCTGCGTCGGCTCGATGAAGGCCGGGCACCACGGCACGGAGATCGCCTCCGACATGCAGCACGTGTGCGCCTGCGGCACCTACCAGCGCATCCGCTCCGCGATCAAGTCCCTCTGACCGGAATCGGCCAACTCCTATGAACACTGCACAACATCCTGATGACGTTCGACAGTCCGATACCCGACCCGGCCTGACACGGCGCGAGTTGCTCGTCCGAAGCGCCGTGGGCGGCGGGCTCATGGTCGGGTGCGTGGTCCCGCGCCTGGGCGACGCGCTGGCGCAGAGCGTGCCCGTCCAGAGCAACCTCACCGCGTGGATCATCGTCGGCAGCGACGAGAGCGTGACCTTGCAGATCCCCGCCACCGAGATGGGCCAGGGCATCATGACCGGCCTGGCCCAGGTCATGGCCGACGAGTTGCGCGTCGCATGGAACCAGGTGAAGGTCGTGCATGCGCCCGTCGATGCGGCGCACGGGGGCGTGAATGCAGGCCCGTACGGTCGGTTCACCGGCGGCAGCCTGAGCACGCGCCTGTTCGCGCCGGGCATCCAGCAGGCGGCCGCGAACGCGCGCGAGATGCTCGTGAGTGCGGCCAGGTCGATGGGCCTGACCGGCAGCCTCAGCGCGAGCAACGGGTCGATCACCAACGGCACGTCGTCGCTGACCTACGGCGCACTCGCGACCGCGGCGGCCAAGGTCGTGCTTTCGGGTAACGTGGCGCTGAACCAGTACCCGCGCAGCTTCGTCGGCACCTCCGCGGCACGGCTCGACATCCCGGCCAAGATCACCGGCGCCGCGCAGTTCGGCATCGACGTGTTCCTGCCCGGCATGGTGTTCGCCGCGGTCCGACATGCACCCGCGATCGGCGGTACCGTGGGCAACGTCGGCAGCAAGCCGGCGGGCGCACTCGCGGTGGTGCCGGTGAGCACCCGGCCGGGCCAGGCCGCGAACGGCGTGGCGGTGGTCGCCGCCAGCACCTGGGATGCGATGCGTGCCGCGAAGAGCCTGGCGGTCAACTGGATCGCGCCGGTCGATGCGGCGAGCAACGACTCCACGGCGATCGCCGCGCGGGCCGCCTGGCTGATGAGCAACGCCACGCCGATCGTGGCAGCCCAGAGCCCGAATGTCGCCGACCTCGCCACAGGGATGGCCGCGCCCAACGCGGCCATCCAGTCGACCTATTCGCTGCCCTTCCTGGCGCATGCCGCGATGGAGCCGTTGAACTGTACGGTGCGCTACACGCCGGGGGCACCGGCCACCTGCGAGATCTGGGCGCCGACCCAGGCGCCCGACCTGGTGAGCGTCACGGCCCAGGGCCTGTGCCCGGCGGGAACGGTGGTCAAGGTCACCAACACCCTGGCCGGTGGCGGCTTCGGTCGCAAGTTCGAGCAGGACTTCATTCGCGAGGCCGTCCAGGTGGGTCTGGCCTGCCCCGGCAAACCGGTCAAGCTGACCTGGCCGCGGGAGCAGGACTTCAGCTACGACCAGTTCCGGCCCATGGCCCTGTCGCGGGTTCAGGCCGCGGCGTCGCCCGCGACCGGAAAGATCACCGCCTGGAGTCATCGCATCGTGACGCCGTCGATCGCCGCGCAACGCGGCGGGAACCCGGCCGCGCTGGACACGTCGGCGGTCGACGGTGCGGTCGACCTGGCCTACGCGCTCGATCCGTGCCTGGTCGAATACATCCGCCACGACACGAGCCTGCCGGTGGGCTACTGGCGCTCGGTGGGCATGTCGCTGAACACCTTCGCGGTGGAGAGCGCGATCGACGAGTTGGCGGCCGCGATCGGCGTCGACCCGCTCCAGTTCCGCCTGAACAATCTCAACGACCCGCGCATGATCAACGTGCTGGTGGCGCTGAAGGGATTGTCCAACTGGGCCACCGCGCCGGCCGCCGGCCGCGCGCGCGGCGTGGCGATCGCCAGGGGCTTCGGCAGCTGGATCGGCCAGGTGGCGGAGATCGCGGTGAACGCCACCACGGGCGCCGTGACGGTGTACCGCGTGTCGACGGTGATCGACGTGGGCACCGCCGTCAACCCGGATGCGATCAAGGGGCAGGTCGAGGGTGCCGTGGCCCAGGCCATGGCGGCGACGCTCTGGGTGCAGCAGACCTTCGTCAACGGCGTTCCCCAGAACACGAACTACAACAAGTACCGGCCCGTGAAGCTGAAAGACATGCCGCAGGTCGACGTGCAGATCCTGCAGGGCGGCGGCGTCGGGGGCGTCGGCGAACCCGGCGTGCCGTGCGTGGCACCGGCCATCGCCAATGCCTACGCCCGACTCAAGGGCGAAGCTGCCCGGAAACGCTCGCTTCCGTTCTTTCCCGGTACGACCATGGGCGGCCTCTGATGGCTTGAGCGCCCCCGGCGAGGGGCGCCGACGGCAGGTGCTGACGCGAGGCCCGGCGCCTGGAATTCCCGCGAACCGCGCCGGGCGCCGGCATGGCATCCTCCCCGGCATGAAACAGCCAACGCACGCGCCGGGCGCCGGGCGATCGGGAACTCGGCCGGGGGCCCGAGCATGACCTCGCCAGTCCGGGCGGCCGCCCTGACGACGATCGCGATGCTGGCGTTCGCGGGCAACTCCCTGCTGTGTCGGATGGCGCTCAAGCAGACGCACATCGATCCGGCCAGCTTCACGCTGATCCGGATCGCGTCGGGGGCGCTGACGCTGTGGCTGATCGTGAGATGGCGAAGCGGTGCCAGTGAACTGTCCGGAAACTGGCGGTCCGCGCTGGCGCTCGCCGCCTACGCCATCGCCTTCTCGTTCGCCTATGTCGGCGTGACGGCGGCCACCGGGGCACTGCTGCTGTTCGGCGCGGTGCAGGTGACGATGATCGGCTACGGCTGGTGGACCGGCGAGCGGCTCGGCGTGCGTCGGCTGTCCGGTCTCGCGCTGGCGTCGGTCGGACTCGTCGGGTTGCTGCTGCCCGGGTTGTCGTCGCCGCCGATCACGAGTGCAGCGCTGATGCTCGCCGCGGGCGTCGCCTGGGGGATCTACAGCCTGCGCGGCAAGGGCAGCGGCGATCCGTTGCGCGCGACCGCGGGGAACTTCGCACGCGCCGCGGTCCCCGCGGCGATGCTGAGCGCCGTGACGCTGTCGTCGGCGTCGGTCGATCTGGGTGGGGCGGCCCTTGCCGTGGCCTCGGGCGCGCTCGCTTCCGGGCTCGGCTACGCGGTCTGGTACAGCGCCTTGCCGGCGTTGAAGACGGCGAACGCGGCGACCGTGCAGTTGAGCGTGCCGGTCATTGCCGCGCTGGGCGGCATCGTGTTCCTCGACGAGTTGCTGACGCTGCGCGTCGTGCTCGCCTCGGCCGTCATCCTGGGTGGCATCGCGCTGGTCGTCACCGCGTCCGGCTCGCAGCGCGCAGCGTCGCCCGTGGTCGGCGGTCGGGGTGTGTGGCGGCGGCCATGAAGGCTTCGCAGCGCCATGCGCTGCGAACCCGGCCTCGCCCGCGCCGACTCAACCCGTCGCGTCCAGCAACGAGCCCAGCATGCGGTCACCCGCCCGAAACACGGCCAGGTTGGCGAGGAACGAGTCCTTCGACCGAAGCAGGCCGACGACGTCGGTGTCGAGCGAGTTCCCCGGCCCGGGAGCCCGCGCGAGCGACGCGGTGACGCCGCCGAGGGGCGACGACGCCTGCAGCGCGACCTCGCGCCGGAAGCCCCGCGTGGCCAGGTTCGCGATGTTGTGCGCGGACGCCTGCAGGCCGATGCCGGCGGCGTTCATTCCGGACAGCGCGATGGCGGAGGTGGACAACATGCTGATCGCCGGCGGCGACGGAGTGGAGGCCCCAGTGTAGGAGCGCCCGGTCGTGACGCGGACCGTGCCGCCGCACCGCGCGACCCGATCCCGGGCACGATGTCACGCCCGCAGCGGTCGCGATCGTCAACGCGCGTCGAGCCGGACGCGAACAGCGTCGACCGGAGCGCGCCGGGTTCGATCCGATCGCTGCGGCTCAGGGCTGCTTCGGCCGGGCGCTGTCGGCACGCGCCGCGTCGTCCCGGATGTGGGTGACGAAGTAGCGGATGAAGAACACCGCCATGCCGAGCATGAATGCCAGCCCGGCGGCACTCATCAGGCCGACATCCGATGTGAACAGATCCCTCAAGACGCGCATCGCGAACTCCATCCAGTGACGCTGCTTTGATTGAGCGCGCGCCTGGCCGTGCCGTCGTTGCGCTGGATCAATGAGTCCGCCCGCGTTCACCGTTCGAGCCGCTCGATGCCCAGTGCCTTGAGCACGTACTTCTCGTAGATCGGCTCCGAGGTTCCGTTCTTCATCTTGTAGAGGAAGTACTTCTCGAAGGCGATCTTCGCGAAGTGGACCCACTTGCCCTTCTTGAACCAGTTGACGTTGCGCGGCGGGATCTGCGGCAGCGCGACGAAGGCCGCGCCGGTGTTGCCCATGTCGGCCAGGCAGATCGCGTTCCAGGTGCCCTTGGCGTCGACCGCCTGGCCGCCGATCTCGGCGACGATGTTGTGCACGATGGCCGTGACCATGGTCTCGATCATGTAGCCCGTCTTCGGTGCGCCGGTGGCCACCGGCGTGACCTCGACCGGCGGAATCGCGACGCACACGCCCGCCGAGAAGATGTTGCGGTACTTCTTGCTGCGCTGGAACTCGTCGATCAGCACGAAGCCGCGCGGGTTGCACAGGCCCTCGACCGCGGCGACCGCGTCCACGCCCTTGAACGCGGGCAGCATCATGCTGAACTTGAACGGCAGCTCGTGTTCCTTCTTCGGCTGGCCGTGATCGTCCATCTCGGTGACGAACATCTTGCCGGCCTCGACGCGTGTGACCTTGGCGTTGGTGATCCACTTGATGTCGTTGTTGCGGAACTCGGTCTCCAGCATCGACTTCGAATCGCCGACGCCGCCCAGCCCGAGGTGGCCGATGTAGGGCTCGCTGGTGATGTAGGTGATCGGCACCTTGCGGCGCAGCTTGCGGCGCTTCAGGTCGGTGTTGACGATGAACGCGAACTCGTAGGCGGGCCCGAAGCACGATGCGCCCGGCATCGCGCCGATGATGACCTGGCCCGGATCGTCCAGGAAGCGCTGGTACGCCCCCCAGGTCTGCTCGGCATGGTCGACGAGGCAGATCGACTGGGTGTGGCCCTCGGGTCCGGAGCCCGGCACCTCCTCGAACGAGAGCTTGGGGCCGGTCGTGATGACGAGATAGTCGTACGCGAGCTGGCTGCCGTTCTCGAATTCGAGGGCGTTGCCCGCGGCATCGATGCGCGTGACGCGCTGGGCCACGAACTCGATGCCCTTCTTCTCGAGGGCCGGGCGGATCGGGAAGGTGATCGCCTCGCGCTCGCGCCAGCCCACCGCGAGCCAGGGGTTGGACGGCACGAACTGGAAGTACTCGACCGCATTGACCACCGTGATGCGGTGCTCGCGGCCGAGCTTCTCGCGCAGTTCATAGGCGGCCGGCATGCCGCCGGTTCCAGCTCCGAGGACGACGATATGTGACATGACGATCTCCAGTGGTGCCGCGCGGCGGCGGGTTCAGGGGCCGGTGGGCGCCTGCAGTGAAGCGTTGGCGGATTGCAGCAGCGGCTCGTCGAGCCGCCCCGCGGCGGCGGCCAGGCGCAGCCGGCTCATCAGCAGTTCGGCGCGGGCCGACAGCAGCGCCAGTTCGGCGTCGGCGGCATCGTTCTCGGCATTGAGCAGGTCGAGCGTGGTGCGGTCGCCGACCTGGCGCCCGAGCCGTGTCGCGTCCAGGCGCGAGCGGCTCGACGCGAGCGCCAGCGTCAGCGCCTGGATGCGGCCCGCCCCGACCGTCAGGCCCAGCCATGCGGTGCGGACCTGCTGCGCGACCTGCTGCCGCGCGCGGTCGGCCTGGGCCTGCGCCTTGTCGATGCCGCGCTGGGCCTCCTGCAGGCGCGCATCGCGCATCCCGCCGGTGTACAGCGGCACCGTCAGCTGCACGCCGATCATCCGGTTGCCCGAGGCGTTGCTGGCCGAGCCGAAATCACCGTTGCCGCTCAGCCGCTCGCGGCCGATCTGCGCGACCAGGTCGACGCTGGGCGAGAGTGCGCCGGCCGACTTGGCGGCCTCCTGGCGCGCGACCTCGATCGCGGCGACCCGCATGCGCAGGCCGGGGTTGCGCACGTCGGCGTCCTGCAGCCAGGACGCGAGCGTCCCGGCGTCGGCGGGCGGCACGACGGCGGCGGGCAGCAGCAGCCGCGCAGCGCCGGGCTGCAGGCCGGTGGCATCGGCAAACACCGCCTGCTTCAGTTGCAGGTCGGCCTCGAGCGCGAGCACCCGGGCCGCAATGGTCTCGGAGCGCGCCGCGGCTTCGTGCGTGTCGGTCACCGGCACATCGCCGAGCTGGAAGCGGTCCTGCGTTTCGGTCAGTGCCTGATTCACCGATTGCTGCTGGCGGCGCAGCACGCGCAGCGACTCCTGCGCCACGACGACGTCGAGGTAGCGCTGCGTGGTCGCGAGCATCATGGTCTGGCGGGCGTCCTCCCACTCGAGGTCGGCCACGTCGGCGGACAGGCCGAGCTGCCGGCCCTGCGCGTCACGCTCGCGGTTGTAGAGCGGCAGGCTGGCCTGCACCGCCCAGCGCCCCAGCGTGCCGCGATTGACCGAGGTGTCGAACCCGACGCCCGACGAGGTGCCCAGGCCCGGCGCCGCGAACTGCGCGCCGCTCACGGACGTGTCGCTGCCGCCCACGCCGGCCGTGCCGGAGAGGACGACGGTCGGTCGCCACAGTGCGGCGGCCTGGTCGCGGCGCGTCGCGCCGGCCTGCTGGCCGGCACGCGCGGCGGCGAAATCGGGGTCGTGCTGCTGGGCCGCATGCCATGCCTCGACCAGGTCGGTGGCACACGCGGGCAGCGCCCCACCGGCCAGCAAGGCGGCGCACAGCGTGACGCTGCCGCATCGGAACCAGCGGTGTGAACCAGCCATCACGCGGCTCCTGATCGCAGTTGCTGCCGGACCCACGACACCAGCTGCGCGGCCGGCACCGCGCCCGACAGCCGCGCGAGTTCCGCGCCACCCTTGAACAGGATCAGCGTCGGGATGCTTCGAATGTGGTAGCGCGCACCGGCCACCGGCGCGGCGTCGCTGTCGACCTTCGCGAAGCGGACATCGGGCAGCTCGCGGGCCGCCGTGGCGAAGTGCGGCGCCATCTGCTTGCACGGCCCGCACCAGTCGGCCCAGAAGTCGACCAGCACCGGCAGCTCGGTCTTGGCGATGAAGCCGGGCAGTGCGGTGTCGCTCAGTTCGACCGGTGCGGTGGCCATCAGCGCGGCCCCGCAACGGCCGCACACCGGCGCATCGCGCAGCCGCTCATCGGGGACGCGGTTGGTGGTGCCGCAGGCCGCGCAGACGAGGTTCATCGCGTCGCTCCTTCAGACGCCCGGGGACGCGCCGAGCTTGCGCATGATGGTCTCCATCAGGCACCACTTGGTCATCCCGCTCTGCAGCAGGTTGACGCCGACGAACGCGGTGAATGCCAGGAACCACTGGCTGACGAAGATCGGGCTGCCGGGAATGCCGAGCGCGAGCGACAGCAGGATGAAGGCGCCGGCGACGATGCGAACGAGTTGCCATGAGGTCATTTCAAGCTCCTTGAGGGGTGGTGGGGGAATCGGAAAGGGGCGGCGGCTGGGTGCCGCCGGTGATCGCGTCGAGCCGATGGCGGTAGGCGACGAAATAGAGGAGAGGGATCACGACCAGCGTGAGCACCGTCGACACCAGGATCCCGAAGATCAGCGAGATCGCCAGGCCGTTGAAGATCGGGTCGTCGAGGATGAAGAAGGCGCCGAGCATCGCCGACAGACCGGTCAGCAGGATCGGCTGCGCCCGCGTGATCGCCGAGTGCACGACCGCCCGCTTGAAGTCGACGCCCTCGCGCACCTGCAGGTTGATGAAGTCGACCAGCAGGATCGAATTGCGCACGATGATCCCGGCCAGCGCGATCATGCCGATCATGCTGGTCGCGGTGTACTGCGCGCCGAGCAGCGCGTGGCCCGGCATCACGCCGATGATCGTCAGCGGGATCGGCGCCATGATGATCAGCGGCGTCAGGTACGAACCGAACTGCGCGACCACCAGCAGGTAGATCAGGACCAGGCCGACCGCGTACGCCGCGCCCATGTCGCGGAAGGTCTCGTAGGTGACCTGCCACTCGCCGTCCCACTTCAGCGCGTAGTCGCGGTAGGCGTCGGCGGGCTGGTGGATGAAGTATTCCCCCAGCGTGCCGCCGCCCGGCGTGGCGATCTTCGCGAGTGCGCCGCGCATCTCGAACATGCCGTACAGCGGGCTGTCGACCGCGCCGGCCATGTCGGCGACGACGTAGTTCACCGGCAGCAGGTCCTTGTGGTAGGCCGGCTGCTCGCGCAGCGTGTCGGTCACCGTCACGAGCTCGCGGATCGGCACCAGCTTGCCGTCCGCGCTGCGCACCGCGAGCTGCAGCAGCGTGTTCAGATCGCCCTGCTGACCGGCCGGCAATTGCAGCGTGGCGGCGGCGGGGTACTTGCTCTGGTCGTGCAGGTAGGCGGTGGCCTCGCCGGCGAGGCCGGCGCGCAGCGTCGTCACGATGGCTTGCTGCGGCACGCCGAGCATCGCGGCCTTCTGGCGGTCGACCAGCAGGATCGTCCGCGGTGCCGCGGCGATGCCGCTGTCGTCGACGTCGACGAGGCCGGTCGTCTTCTCGAAGACCGCACGCACGGCCTTCGCGACCTGCTGCCGGCCGCTGGCTTCGGGGCCGTAGATCTCGGCCACGATCGGCGACAGCACCGGCGGCCCGGGCGGCACCTCGACGACCTTCACGTTGGCGCCGAAGCGCTGGCCGATCTTCTGCAATTCGGGCCGCACGCGGGTGGCGATCGCGTGGCTCTGCGCCGCGCGCTGGTGCTTGTCGACCAGGTTGACCTGCAGGTCGCCCACCTCGCCGCCGGCGCGCAGGTAGTACTGGCGCACCAGGCCGTTGAAGTTGATCGGCGCGGCCGTGCCGGCGTAGGCCTGGTAGTCGGTGACTTCGGGCACCGTGACGAGGTAGGCGCCGAGTTCGCGCAGCACCGCGGCGGTCTTCTCGACCGGCGTGCCGGCCGGCATGTCGACGATGACCTGGAACTCCGACTTGTTGTCGAACGGCAGCATCTTCAGCAGCACCAGGCCGGCGGCCGGCAACGCGAGCGAGATCGCGATCAGCACCGCGATCCCCAGGCCGAGCCAGCCCCGGTTGCGGGCACCGCGCCGCTCGTCGAGCAGCGGCCGGAAGATGCGTTCGAACCAGGGACCGATCCGTGCCGCCAGGCCGTGCGGCGCCGGCGCGTGGCCTTCGGTGCCGGCGGCCGCGGCGGGCAGGGCCTTCATCCAGATCCGCGCCAGCCAGGGCGTGACCATGAACGCGATTGCCAGCGACAGCAGCATGCCCATGCTCGCGTTGATCGGGATCGGGCTCATGTACGGCCCCATCAGGCCCGAGACGAAGGCCATCGGCAGCAGCGCCGCGATCACGGTCAGCGTCGCCAGGATCGTCGGGCCGCCGACCTCGTCGACCGCGCCGGGAATGATCTGCGCCAGCGTGCGGCCCGGGAACAGCTGCTGGTGGCGGTGGATGTTCTCGACCACGACGATCGCGTCGTCGACGAGGATGCCGATCGAGAAGATCAGCGCGAACAGCGACACACGGTTCAGCGTGAAGCCCCAGGCCCACGACGCGAACAGCGTGACCGTCAGCGTCAGGATCACCGCGGTGCCGACGATCGCGGCCTCGCGCCGCCCGAGCGCGAGGAAGACCAGCGCGACGACCGCGCTGGTCGCGAACAGCAGCTTCTGGATCAGCTTCTTCGCCTTGTCGTTGGCGGTCGCGCCGTAGTTGCGCGTCTCGGCCACTTGTACGTCGGACGGAATCACGGTGTTGCGCAGCAGCGCGACGCGGCTCATCACCCCGTTCGCGACATCGATCGCGTTCTCGCCCGGCTTCTTGGTGATCGACAGCGTCACGGCGGGGTACTCCGCGGCGGGCGTGCCGTCTTTGGCGGTCGCGCCGTACCAGACGTAGCGGCTCGGCGGCGGCGGGCCGTCGCGAACGTCCGCCACGTCGCGCAGGAACACCGGCCGGGCGGCGTGCACGCCGACCACCAGCTCGGCGACGTCGCTGGCGCGCTGCAGGAACGGGCCCGATTCGACCGCGACCGCGCGGTTGCCCGCGATCAGCTCACCGACCGGCAGACCGAGGTTGGCCGACTGCAGCGCCGCGCGCAGGTCCGGCACCGTCACGCCGGCACCGGCCATGCGCGCCGGGTCGAGCTCGACCAGCACCGCACGGCCCGGGCCGCCGACCGTCGTGACCTCGCGCGTGCCCGGCACGCGCTTCAGGTCGGCTTCGATGCTGTGCGCCACACGCTCCAGGTCGAACGGGCCGGTCGCGGCGTTCTTGCTGTACAGCGTCAGCGTGACGATCGGCACGTCGTCGATGCCCTTGGGCTTGATGATCGGGTCGAGCACGCCCAGGCCCTTGGGCAGCCAGTCGGTGTTCGAGTTGACCGTGTCGTACAGCCGCACCAGCGCCTCGATGCGCGGCACGCCAACCTTGAACTGCACCGTCATCACGGCCAGCCCCGGCCGCGAGACCGACATCACGTGCTCGACGCCGGAGATCTGCGCCAGCACCTGCTCGGCCGGCCCGGCGACCATCTGCTCGACGTCGCGCACGCTGGCGCCGGGGAACGGGATCAGCACGTTGGCCATCGTGACGTTGATCTGCGGTTCCTCCTCGCGCGGCGTCACGAGTATCGCGAACAGGCCCAGCAGCAGTGCGACGAGCGCGAGCAGCGGCGTGATCTGCGCGCTCTGGAAGAACGCCGCGATGCGGCCCGAGACGCCCATCGACGTGGAATGCGGCTTCATCGTGGGCCTCAGCGCGCGCGTGCGGCGGCCTGCGGGTCGGTGGCGACGCGCTCACCGGGCATCAGGCCCGACAGCACCTCGACGCCGTCGTCGCTGACCCTCCCCAACCGCACCTGGCGCAGGGCCGGCCGGCCGGCGGCGTCGAGCACGTACACGCCGGTCATCTCGGCACGCCGCACGATGGCCTGCAACGGCACCGACACGTTGGCCGGTGCGGCGCCCGCGATGTCGGCCGCGATCGGCAGCCAGATGCGCGCGAACATGCCGGGGACCAGCCCCTCGCTGCCGGGCGGCAGCTCCAGGCGCATCTGGACCGCGTGCGTCGCCGGGTCGGCGCTGGGCAAGACCTGCAGGCGCAGCGGCGTCAGCCACCGGCGCGCGGCCGGCAGGCCCGGGAACTCGGCGCGCGGCATCTGGCCCGCGGCGACGCGCGCGGCCACCGTCTGCGGCACGGCCGCGGTGATCCGCAATGCCGTCGGGTCGTAAAGCGTCAGCAACGGGCGACCGGGCATCGCCATGTCGCCCAGCGAGACCGGCAGCTCCGACACCACGCCGGCGAACGGCGCGCGAACGACATGCAGGCCGCTCTCGGTGCGCGCGGCGCCGGCCTGCGCGCCCTGCGCGGCGAGCCCGGCGCGCGTGGCCTTGAACGCCGACTCGGCGCGCTCCAGCGCGGCCTGGCTGATGTAGTTCTTCTGGAACAGCTGCTTCTGGCGCTCGTACTCCTGCGCGGCCGCGTCCAGCGCGGCTCGTGCCGCCTGGACCTGCGCGTCGCTGGCCGCCGCGTTCTGGTCGGCGGCCCGCGAGTCGATGCGCAACAGGACCTGATCCGCCTTGACGCTGTCGCCGGCCTTGACCTCGAGCCGGACCACCGCGCCCGCCACCGGCGCGGCGACGACCGCCTGCCGCACCGCCTCGACGATGCCGTCGAAGGCGGACGACGCCGCGCTCGTGGCAACCCGCGCGGGCACGGCGCTCAGGGTCGGCGCGACCGTCTGGGCCTGACCGGACGCCCCGAGGCACGCCGCGAGGGCGGTGAGGGCGAGTGAGCGAATCGTCGACATGCGGACACTTTCTGGACTGGAAGAATGACAATCTTTCGTATAGTATATGAGCACGTAGTTAAATACGCAAGAGAACAGACCACTGTGCTCGTTCAAGTATGGAGAGGCGACGCTGAGGCATGATTGCGCCAGATCAACACGGGACACGCCCACGCATGGACGGAATGTCGGCCGACGCACTGTCGCAGGTGGCGGCGTACTTTCAGGCGCTGTCGGAGCCGACGCGCCTGCAGATCCTGAACCTGCTCAGGGAGCAGGAGCGCAACGTCGGCGAGCTCGCGCAGCTTTGCGGCTACACCTCGGCCAACATCTCGCGCCACCTCACGCTGCTGACGCAGCATGGCCTGGTCGCGCGCGAGTCGCGCGGCAACAGCGCCTACTACAGCATCGCCGACGAATCCGTCTACCGGCTCTGCGACCTGGTGTGCGGCAACATCGCGCGGCAGTTCCAGCGCACCGCGGCGAGCCGGGCGGCGTTCGTCGCGGCGCCCGCCCCGCAGGGCCGACGCAACCCGTCCGTCAAAGCGCGCAGCTGACCAGGTTGAAGTCGGGGTCCTCGGCAAAGCGCTTGACCGAGAAGCCCAGACTCTTCATCAGCCGCAGCATCGCGCCGTTGCGGGCCAGCACCAGACCGTCGATCTCGGCCAGGCCTTTCTCGCGCGCCACCTCCATGATGCTTTCCATCAGGCGCGATCCGATCCCCTTGCCCTTGAACGCGTCGGCGACGAGCAGCGAGAACTCGCAACTCGACTGGTCGGGGTTCGTGACGTAGCGCGAAACGCCGACGATGCGCTCGGTCTCGGTGATCTCGCCGTCGGCGGAAGCGCTGCGCTCCTTCAGCACCGCGACCAGCGCCATCTCGCGGTCGTAGTCGATCAGCGTGAAGCGCGCCAGCATCGACGGCGGCAATTCGGTGAAGGCCGATGCGAAGCGGAAGTAGCGGCTCTCGGGCGACAGCTCCTGGACCAGGCGCTGCAGCATCTGCGCATCGTCCGGGTGGATCGGGCGCACGACATACGTGCCGCCGCCGCGCAGCGGCCAGACCTGCTCGTAGCGGGTCGGGTAGGGCAGGATAGCCAGGTGGCCGTAGGAATTCGCCGGCCCGGCGGCGGCTTGCGGCAGGTTGTCGACGACGATGCGTGCGTCGACGGCGACGGCGCCGGACTCGTCGACGATGATCGGGTTGATGTCCATCTCGCGCAGCTGCGGCAGCGCGCACACCATCTCCGAGACGCGCAGCAGCACCTGCTCGAGCGACTCCAGGTCCACCGCACTGGCGCCGCGCCATTCGACCAGCGTTTCGGCCACGCGTGAGCGCTCGATCAGGCGGCGCGCGAGGAACTGGTTCAGCGGCGGCAGTTCCATGGCGCGGTCGTCGATCAGCTCGATCATCACGCCGCCGGCCCCGAACACGATCACCGGGCCGAACGGGTCGTCGGTGACGACGCCGATCGAGACCTCGCGGCCGCGCCGGGCCCGCGCCATCTTCTGCACCGTCACGCCGTTGATGCGGGCGTTCGGCAGCAGCCGCGTCACGCGTTCGACCATGTCGTTGTAGACGTCGCGTGCGCTCGCGCCGTTCATGACGTTCAGCGCCACGCCCTGAACGTCGGACTTGTGGCTGATGTCGGCCGAGTCGATCTTCAGCGCCACCGGGAATCCCAGCTGGGTGGCGATCATCATCGCCTCGTTGGCGCTGCGCGCCAGGATCGTCGGCGTGACGGGAATGTGGAACGACGACAGCAGCGTCTTCGATTCCACTTCGGTCAATACCTTGCGGCGCTCCGCCAGCACGCCCTCGATCACGAGCCGCGCTCCCTCGATGTCGGGCTTCGACAGCGCCGACAGCGGCGGCGGGGTCTGCTGCAGCAGGCGCTGGTTCCGGTAGAAGGTCGCGATGTTGCCGAATGCGCCGACCGCCGCCTCGGGCGTGCGAAAGCTCGGGATCGCCGCGTCGTTGAGGACGCCGCGCGCCGCGCCGACCGAGGCGTCGCCCATCCAGCAGGCCAGCAGCGGCTTGCCGAATGCCGGCTTGATGGCGGCGAGCGCGGCCGATACGCCGGTGGCGTCGCCGCCGGCCTTGGGTGAATAGATGGCGAGGACGCCGTCGATCTGGGCATCCCGGCCGGCGGCGGCGATGGCCGCCGTGTAGTGCTCGGGGCCGGCGTCTTCGGACAGGTCGATCAGGTCCGAGATCGACGCGAGGGGCGACAGCCGCGGGCCCAGCTCGGCGGCGGCCGGCGCCGAGAGCGTGCCGAGCTCGAGCCCGATCTCGTTGACCCAGTCGGCGGCCAGCACGCCGGGCCCGCCGCCGTTGGTCACGATCGCGAGCCGACGGCCGACCGGGCGGTAACGCGAGGCCAGGCACTTCGCGGCCGAGAACAGCTCGACGAAGGAGCGCACGCGCACCGCGCCGGCGCGGCGCAGTGCCGCATCGAACACCTCGTCGCTGCCGACCGTCGCGCCGCTGTGGGTCTGCGCGGCCGCGTTGCCGGCGGGTCGGCGGCCCGCCTTCAGCACCACCACCGGCTTCGCGCTGGCGGCCGAGCGCAGCGCGCTCATGAAGCGCCGCGCGCTGACGATGCCTTCGAGGTAGACGACGATGCTCTGCGTCTGCGCGTCGCTGGCGAGGTAGTCCAGCACGTGCGCGATGTCGATCGAGGTGCCCGGACCGAGCGACACGACCGACGAGAAGCCGACGGCGTTCTGGCTCGCCCAATCGAGCATCGACGCGGTCAGCGCGCCGGACTGCGATACCAGCGCCAGCGAGCCGGCCTTCGCGAGCGCGCCGGCCGCGCTCGCGTTGAGGTGGAGATGCGGGCGCTGCAGGCCGAGCGAGTTCGGCCCCAGCAGGTGCACGCCTTCGCGGCGCGCGATCCGCTTCAGTTCGGCCGCCTGTTCGGCACCGATGCCGCTGCTGATCACCAGCGCGGCGCGGCACACCATGCGACCGGCGACCTCGAGTGCGGCCGCCACGTCCTGCGGCGGCAACGCGATGATCGCGAGGTCGGCGCGTGTCTGCGCCAGGTCGGCGAGCGTGCCGCTGGTGTTGATGTCGACGAACTGCAGGCTGCCCTGGTAGCGCTGGGCGCGCAGCGCGCCGCTCACCGCCTGTCCAAGGGCCGTCTGGCCCGTGGGGTCGTCGGCCCGACCCGCGAAGACGACGATCGATTCGGGCGCGAACAGCGGGGTCAGGAAATGCTTGTCCATGGGTTCTCGGTCGGCATCGGTGCGGCACCGATCTTCGCCGACATCACGATCCGCTCGGGAAGCGATCGGGGAAGGGCGACCCGGCACCGCCTCGAATGCTCGAACGGGAATGATCGGCCGTCGAGGGCGCTCTCGGCTTGACGGGCGTCAACCCGCGCGCCGCAGGGCCACCTCAAGCCGGCGTTCGCAACCGGAAGCGCTGCAGCTTGCCGGTCTCGGTGCGCGGCAGCGCGTCGCGGAACTCGATCGCGCGCGGGTACTTGTAGGGCGCGACGCTGGCCTTCACGTGGTCCTGCAGCGTGTGCACCATGGCCTCGTCGCCGACCTGCGCCGGGCGCAGCACGACGAAGGCCTTGACGATCTGGCCGCGCTGCTCGTCCGGCACGCCGATCACGGCGCAGTCGGCCACCGCCGGGTGCAGCATCAGCGCCTCCTCGACCTCGGGGGCGGCGATGTTGTAGCCGGCCGAGATGATCATGTCGTCGGTGCGCGCCTGGTAGTGGAAATAGCCGTCGGCGTCCTGCAGGTAGGCGTCGCCGGTGTAGTTCCAGCCGCCGCTGACGTAGCTCGACTGGCGCGCATCGTCGAGGTAGCGGCAGCCCGTCGGCCCCTTCACGGCAAGCCGGCCGACCGTGCCCGGCGGCACCGGCCGGCCCTGCGTGTCCATCACGCAGGCCTGGTAGCCCGGCACGGCGACGCCGGTGGCGCCGGGGCGGGCATGGGCCTCGTCGGCGGCGATGAAGATGTGCAGCATCTCGGTCGCGCCGATGCCGTCGATCAGTTCGATGCCGGTGGCCTCGCGCCAGAGCTGGCGCGTCGCGGCCGGCAGCGCCTCGCCGGCGGACACGGCCTTGCGCAGGCTGCCGCCGTGGGCCACCGAGATGCGCCGCTCGCGGGCGAGCGCGGCCATCGCGCGGTACGAGGTCGGCGCGGTGAAGACGACGGTCGCGCGGTAGGCCGCGATCGCCTCGACCAGCTCGGCCGGCGGCGCCTTCTCGAGCAGCACGGTCGAGGCACCCACGCTCATCGGGAACAGCGTCAGGCCACCCAGGCCGAAGGTGAACGCCAGCGGCGGGCTGCCGATGAACACGTCGTCGGCATGGGCGCGCAGCACGTGCGGCGGGAAGCAGGCGCAGGCCGCCATCACGTCGCGATGGAAGTGCATCGTCGCCTTCGGCTGGCCGGTGGTACCCGACGTGAAGCCGAACAGGCAGGTGTCGTCGGCCGCCGTGTCGACGTTGGCGAAGGGCTTCGGGTGGCAGGCCATCGCCGCCTCGAGGCCCTGCGCCGAGGCGTCGCCGAAACAGTGCAGCCGCGCCAGCCGCGGCGCCTGCGCGATCGCCGCGTCGAGCTCGGCGCGCAGTGCCTGGTCGCACAGCGCGTGCGTGACCTGGCCCTTCTCGATGATCTGGGTCAGCTCCTTGGCGCGCAGCAGCGGCATCGTCGCCACCGCGACGGCACCGGCCTTCATCACCGCGAACCAGCACGCGACCAGCATCGGCTTGTTCGCGGCGCGCAGCAGCACGCGGTTGCCGGGCACCAGACCCATCTCGCGCACCAGCACGTGGGCGATGCGGTCGGCCTGGCGCTGGAGCTCGGCGTAGCTCCACAGCAGGCCGCCCGGCGCGCGCAGGCAGGGGCGCTCGCCACGGCCTTCGGCGACGTGGCGGTCGAGCAGCTCGGTGGCGCAGTTCAGGCGCTCGGGGAACTGCAGCCCGGGCAGCTCGAACAGGAACTCGGGCTGCCGGTCCGGCGCCGGCAGGTGATCGCGCGCGAAGGTGTCGACGTGGGCAGTGGCGGCGGCCATGGCGTCAATCCGGAATCACCGCCGTGGCCTCGATCTCGACCTTGGCGCGGTCCTCGATCAGGGCCTTGACCTCGACCGCCGTCATCGCCGCGTGGTACGAACCGACGATCTCGCGAAACGCCTGGCCCACCTCGCGCCCGGCCGAGAGGTACTCGCGCTTGTCGGTCACGTACCAGGTCATGCGCACGATGTGTTCGGGGCGGCCGCCGGCCTCGCGCAGCACCTCGACGATGTTCTGCAGCGCCTGGCGCGCCTGCGCGGCGAAGTCGTCGCTGTGGAACACGGCCTGCGCGTCCCAGCCGATCATGCCGGCGATGAACACCTGGCGGCCGCTGGCGGCGACGCCGTTCGAGTAGCCCTTGGGGCGCGGCCAGCCGGCCGGCAGAAGCACTTGCATGACAGGTTCCTTCATCGGATCAGTGGCCGGGCGCGTCCTTCAGCAGCTCGCGCGCGATGATCAGCTGCTGCACCTCGGTCGCGCCTTCGTAGATGCGCAGCGCGCGGATCTCGCGGTACAAGCGCTCGACCGGCTGCCCGCTGACAACGCCCAGGCCGCCGAAGATCTGCACCGCCGCGTCGATGACCTGCTGCGCCCCTTCGGTGGCGGCGAGCTTGGCCATCGCCGCCTCGCGCGTCACGTTGCGGCCCTGGTCGCGCTGCCACGCGGCGCGGTAGGTCAGCAGCGCGGCGCTGTCGATGGTGGTCGCCATCTGCGCGAGACCGGCCTGCGTGAGCTGGAAGTCGGCGAGCACGCCGCCGAACATCCTTCGCGTCGTCGCGCGCTTCAGGGCCTCGCCGAGCGCGTGGCGCGCGAAGCCGAGCGCCGCGGCCGCCACCGAGGTGCGGAAAATATCCAGGGTCGCCATCGCCACCTTGAATCCCTGCCCCACTTCACCCAGCCGCTGGCCGGCGGCAATGCGGCAATTCGTGAATGTGATCCGTGCGAGCGGATGCGGCGCGATCACCTCGATGCGCTCGGCGATATTGAAACCCGGCGCATCCTGGTCGACGATGAATGCGGAAATGCCGCGCGACCCGGGCGCTTCGCCGGTGCGCGCGAACACCACGTACTGATCGGCGATGCCGCCGTTGGAGATCCAGGTTTTTTCGCCATTCAGTACATAGTCGTTGCCATCCTGTTTCGCCGCGCATTGCAGCGCCGCCACGTCCGATCCCGCGTCAGGTTCAGATAGCGCAAAGGCGGCAATGGCATCGCCGCGTCCGATGCGCGCGAGGTATTTTTTCTTCTGAGCGGCATTGCCAAACAACGTGATCGCCCCTGAGCCCAAGCCCTGCATCGCGAAGGCAAA
>JAYSLR010000636.1:0-6594 GCA_043725365.1 Rhizobacter sp.
CGCCAATCCGGCGCAGCTCGCGCACGGCATCTCCGTCGCGCTGTACAACACCGCCTTCGGCCTGATCGTGGCCATTCCCTCGCTGATCTTCTGGCGCTACTTCCGCGGTCGGGTCGACGAATACCTGCTGACGCTGGAGTTGTCCGCCGAGCGGTTCGTGCGTCACCTGAACCAGCTGCGCAGATAGGCGACGACCCATGAATTTCCGCCCGCGCCCCAAGGAAGAACCCGAGATCAACCTGATCCCGTTCATCGACGTGCTGCTGGTGGTGCTGATCTTTCTGATGCTGTCGTCCACGTACTCGAAGTTCACCGAGTTGCAGATCACGCTGCCGGTGGCCGACGCCGAGAAGGCCCGCGATCGGCCCGGCGAGATCATCGTCTCGGTGGCGGCCGACGGGCGCTATGCGGTCAATCGCAAGCCGGTCGAAGGGCGCAGCGTCGAGGTCCTGACCGCCGAACTCGTGGCGGCCGCTGCGGGCGCGAGCGACATGGTCGTGATCGTGTCGGCCGACGCCACCGCCGCGCACCAGAGCGTGATCAACGTGATGGACGCCGCGCGCCGCGCGAACCTGCCGCGCCTGACCTTCGCGACCCAGACCTCGTCGGGCGGCGAAGCGCGCTGACGCGCCGCAGCGCCGCAGCGCGTTGGCCGCCGCCCCCACGCCGACCCGGTCGCAGCGGCTGCAGCGGGCCTGGCTCGCGCGCGGAGCCCTCGCCTGCGCGCTGCTGCCGCTGGCGGCCGCCTTCGGCGCATTGACGGCATTGCGGCGCGGCCTGTACCGCGTCGGCCTGTTGCGAGCGCACACGCTGCCGGTGTCGGTGATCGTCGTCGGCAACCTGATCACCGGCGGCGCCGGCAAGACACCGACGGTGATCGCGATCGTCGGCCTGCTGCGCCGTCACGGCTTCACCCCGGGCATCGTGTCGCGTGGCTACGCCGGCAGCCAAACCGGCCTGCTCGAGGTGACGCGTGGCCAGAGCGCGGCGCAATCCGGTGACGAGCCGCTGCTGATGCACCTGCGCACCGGCGCGCCGCTGGTGGTCGGACGCGACCGCGTCGCGGCGGCCCGCCAACTGCTGCAGCGCCATCCACGGGTCGACGTGATCGTCAGCGACGATGGCCTGCAGCACCTCGCGCTGGCGCGCGCGCTGCAAGTCATCGTGTTCGACGAACGGGGCGCCGGCAACGGCTGGCTGCTGCCGGCCGGCCCGCTGCGCGAGGCGCTGCCGACCGCGCCGCCGCCACGCAGCCTGATCGTCTACAACGCCACCGCCCCGTCCACGCCGCTGCCGGGCACGCTCGCACGGCGCCGGCTCGCCGGTGCCGTGCGCTTGCGCGATTGGTGGGCCGGCACCGCGGCCTCGCCCGACGCGCTCGATGCGCTGCGCGGCCGTCCGCTGGTGGCCGCCGCGGGCCTGGCGCGGCCGGAGCGTTTTTTCGCGATGCTGCGAGAGGCCGGCCTGAACTTCAGCCCGCTGCCGCTGCCCGATCACCATGACTACGCCACCCTGCCCTGGGCTGCCGACACCGCCGACGTGGTGCTCACCGAGAAAGACGCGATCAAGCTCGACCCCGAGCGCAGCGGTGCCACGCGCATCTGGGTCGCGCCGCTAGACTTCACACTCGACGCGGCCTTCGAGACCGCGCTCCTCACGCTGCTGCCACCGCCCGGACACCGCCATGGAAACTCGCCTGCTTAACCTGCTCGTCTGCCCGATCTGCAAGGGCCCGCTCGAACACCTGCGCCCGCCGCAGCAGGCGCAGGTCGAGCTGGTGTGCCACGCCGACGGCCTGGCGTTCCCGGTGCGCGACGGCATCCCGGTGATGCTCGAGGCCGAAGCACGCTCGCTCGACGCGGCGCCCGCCGAGCCGGCCGCATGAACTTCACGGTGCTGGTCCCGGCGCGCCTGGCGTCGACCCGGCTGCCCGGCAAACCGCTGGCCGACATCGCGGGCCTGCCGATGATCGTGCGCGTGGCCCGCAACGCGGCACGCTCGGCGGCGCGCCGCGTGGTCGTCGCGGCCGACCACGCCGACATCGTCGACGCCTGCACCGCGCACGGCGTCAGCGCGCTGCTGACGCGCGCCGACCACGCCACCGGCAGCGACCGGCTCGCCGAGGCGTGCGCGCTGCTCGGCCTGGACGGCAGCGATCTGGTCGTCAACGTGCAGGGCGACGAGCCGCTGCTCGACCCGCAGATGATCGACGCCTGCGCAGGCCTGCTGGCCCGGCATCCCGACTGCGTGATGAGCACCGCGGCGCACCCGATCGACACGCTGGAAGAATTCGACAACCCGAATGTCGTCAAGGTCGTGCTCGACGCCGCCGGCCGAGCGCTGTACTTCTCGCGCGCACCGATCCCGTTCCGGCGCGATGCGCGTGCGAGCGGCGCCACGCCGCTGCCGGCCGAGGCGCCGCTGCGTCACATCGGACTGTATGCATACCAGGCGGGTTTCCTGCGCCGCTTCCCGCTGCTCGCGTCAAGCCCGCTGGAACAGATCGAGGCCCTCGAACAGCTGCGGGTGCTGTGGCACGGCGAGCGCATCGCGGTGCACGTCAGCGCGTCGCGGCCCGGCCCGGGCGTCGACACGCCCGAGGATCTGGCGCGCGTGCGCGCGCTCTTCGCGTAGTCTCTGTCGGCGCCACGGCAGCGCCCGCGAAACGCGTGTTTCCCCTGGCCTGCGCGTCAGTTTCGCAGCGGGGAGCGCATGTTATTCTCGATCCGAATCACGCCCACCGCGCCGCGTGCGCCCGGTGGTGCGTCACAAGACACGAGAACGAGGACATCCATGAGACTGATCCTGCTGGGCGCCCCCGGCGCGGGCAAAGGGACCCAAGCCACCTTCATCTGCAAGAAGTTCGGGATCCCGCAGATCTCGACCGGCGACATGCTGCGCGCGGCCGTCAAGGCCGGCACCGAGATGGGCCTGGCCGCCAAGAAGGTGATGGACTCGGGCGGCCTCGTCAGCGACGACATCATCATCGGACTCGTGAAGGAGCGCATCGCGCAGCCGGACTGCGCGAACGGCTTCCTGTTCGACGGATTCCCGCGCACGATTCCGCAGGCCGATGCGATGAAGCAGGCCGGCGTCAAGCTCGACCTGGTGCTCGAGATCGACGTTCCCGACGAGGCCATCATCGAACGCATGAGCGGTCGCCGCGTGCACATGGCCTCGGGCCGAACCTATCACCTGAAGTTCAACCCGCCCAAGGTCGAGGGCAAGGACGACGTGACCGGTGAAGACCTGATCCAGCGCGCCGACGACGAGGAATCGACCGTGCGCAACCGCCTCACCGTCTACAAGAACCAGACCCGCCCGTTGATCGACTACTACGCGCACTGGGCTGCCAGCGGTGATTCCGACGCGCCGCGCTATCGCAAGATCAGCGGCACCGGCAGCGTCGACGCGATCACTGCGCGCGCGCTCGCCGCACTCAGCTGAGGAACCACTCGACCATGGAAATCAAGGGCAAGGTCTTCATCGTCACCGGCGGCGCGTCGGGCCTGGGCGAAGGCACGGCGCGCATGCTCGCGGGCCACGGCGCGACCGTCGTGATCGCCGATCTGCAGGTCGACAAGGGCGAGGCGCTCGCGGCCGAACTCGGCGGCGCGTTCGTCAAGTGCGACGTGAGCCAGGAGGCCGATGGCCAGGCCGTCGTCGCGAAGGCGGTGGCGCTGGGCAAGCTCGTCGGCCTCGTCAACTGCGCCGGCATCGCGCCGGCCGCCAAGACCGTCGGCAAGGACGGTGCGCACGCGCTGCACACCTTCGCGAAGGTCGTCACCGTCAACCTCGTCGGCAGCTTCAACATGATCCGCCTGGCCGCCGAGGCGATGAGCAAGAACGAGGCGGAACCCACCGGCGAGCGTGGCGTGCTGATCTCGACTGCCAGCGTCGCGGCCTACGACGGCCAGATCGGCCAGGCCGCGTATTCGGCCTCGAAGGGCGGCGTCGTCGGCATGACCCTGCCGATCGCGCGCGACCTGGCGCGCAACGGCATCCGCAACATGACGATCGCGCCGGGCATCTTCGGCACGCCGATGCTGTTCACGATGCCCCAGGAGGTGCAGGACGCGCTCGCCGCGAGCGTGCCCTTCCCCAGCCGCCTGGGCACGCCGGCGGACTACGCGAAGCTGGTGCACCAGATCGTCACGAACGAGATGCTCAACGGCGAGGTGATCCGCCTCGACGGCGCTATCCGGCTCGCGCCGAAGTAATCAGGGAGCCCCTCCCCCCCGGGGGGATGCGGGCCGGCGAGGTCCACGAAGTGGGCCTCTTCGTGGCCCACGGCGCGGCCCGGCGCTCGGCCTGCGGTTCAGCTCAGGACGCCTTCGCGCGCCGCGCGTACAGCGCCCACAGGCGCGCCAGATCGCCGATGCCGTCGTTGCCCGATACGGTCCTCAACGTGGCCTGTGCCCTGGCGTTGTCGCCGGCGACCAGCAGTGCGATCGCCAGATGCAGCTTCGCGTCCTCGGGGCGTTTCAATCCACCCTTGGCGATGCCCTGCTGCATCAATTGCACGCCCTTGGCTTTCTGGCCTTGATAGACCTGGTTCATGCCGATCGTGACGAGGTCGTTGCCGTCCTTGGCCTCCAGCGCGGCCTTCTCGTCTTCGGCGGCGGTCTTGTTCGCTTCGGCGATGCGCTTGCTGACAAGGTCGCGCAGGCGCTTGTGACGCTCGGCCTCCGGCCCGGCGCCGAGCACGCCTGCGGCGAACCCCTTGTCGATCACCTGCTTGGCCTCGGCGCCCGAGCCGGCCTGCAGTGCGAGCTGCGCCATCTCGGAGTAGTCGGCGGCAGCCGTCATGCTGCCGGTCGCCAGCGACAGGCGATACGCATCCAGCGTCAGACGATCGGAGAAGTTCGGCTTGCGCTGCATCCGGCTCAGCAGGCTGACCCAATACTCCTTCTTCGGGTAGTACGTCACCAGGCGCTCGAGCGCGAAGGTCTCGGCGTTCACGTCCTTCAGCCTCACCGCGGCGTTCATCAGCAGGTTGATGCGGTCCTCGGCCGGCGCCGCTCCGCTGCGCTCGGCACCCTGGATCTCGGCCATCAGCTCCCTTGATGCGCCGGCCAGATCGCCCGACAGGTACTGGGTCTGGATCATCAGCGTGCGATTGGTGCTGCTGGTGCCGCCCTCCTTGAAGTAGCGGGCGTACCACTGCTGGGCCTTCGCGTAATCCTTGGCGCGGTAGTAGCTGCCAGCGATCGACTCGATGGTGCGCAGCTTGTCGGCCCCGCTCATGCCGGCACCGATCGCGTCGAACGCGCGTGCCGCGGTATCCGCATCGCCCGCGCCCGAGGCTGCGGCCAGGCGCATGCGCTCGATCATCGTGGATTCGGCGGCCGTCTTGCCCCCGACCGCATCGGCCTCACGCACCTTGCCCAGGGCCTCGCGGAACTTGCCGGCCTTGATCAGGCTTTCGGCCGCCTGCAGCGGTTTGCCCACATCGGGTCGAACCGCCTGCGCCTGGGCGCCGCCCAGCGCGAGCGCGATCGCCGCGGCGACGATCAATCGGTGCCATTGCTTGTTCATACGCTCACTTCACGAACTGCTCGTTGCCCACCATGCCCAGCTTTGTGATGCCCAGGCGCTGCGATTCGGCGAGCACCTCGGCCACGTACTTGTACTCGACCAGCTTGTTGGGCCGCACGTGCACTTCGGGCTGGTCGGGCTGCGACGCCGCCTCGTGCAGCTTGACCTCCAGCGCCTGGCGCGACGGAATGGTCTCGCCGTTCCACAGGATCGTGCCGTCGAAGTCGACGTCGATCGTCACCACCACCGGCTCCTTGAGCGGCGGCGGTGGATTGCCCGCCGGCATGTTCAGGTTCACCGAGTGCAGCTGCACCGGGATCGTGATGATCAGCATGATGATCAGCACCAGCATCACGTCAATCAACGGCGTGGTGTTGATGTCCATGATCACCTCGGGCTCGCTGGAGCCGCCACCACCCAGATTCATTGACATGATTGTTCCTTCAGCCCGTCGAAAGGCTATTCATTACCCTTTGGGCGGGGGTTCGGTCACGAAGCTGATCTTGGCGATCGCCGCGCGCTGGCATGCGAACACGACGCGGCCGATCGACTCATAGCGCGTGCGCTCGTCGCCGCGAATGTGCACCTCGGGTTGCGGCACCAGCACGGCAACCACCTTGAGTTTCTCGAACAACTCGTCGGTGTCCGCCAACAGCTTCTGATTCCAGAAAATATCACCATCCTTGTTGACGGAGATCAGGATATTCTCCGGTTTTGTCTGCGTCGGCAGATTGCGCTCTTTCGGCAAATCCAGGATGACGTTTTGCACGATCGCCGGAATCGTGATCAGAAAGATGATCAGCAAGACCAGCATCACGTCGACCAACGGAGTGGTGTTGATGGCCGATATGACCTCGTCGTCACCGTCGCTGTCCGACCCTATGTTCATTCCCATATTGGGCTCCTCATGCTCGGGTTACGTGGTGCCGTAGCGATTATTTCTTTTTGCCGCCGGTGCTCATGAGCACCGAATGCAGGTCGGCACTGAAAGCGCGGACCTTTTCCATGGCGACTTTGTTGCGGCGCAGCAGCCAGTTGTAGGACAACACTGCCGGC
>JAYSLR010000637.1:0-3578 GCA_043725365.1 Rhizobacter sp.
GCGGCGCGCGCCGCCCCGAGATGCAGATGCCCGGCCAGGACCACCATGCCAAGGTGATGGTCGACCTCGAGGACGCATTCCGGGGCGCGCAGCGCAGCATCTCGCTGCGCATGCCGGCACTCGACGACGAGGGCCGTGGCGTGCTGCGCGAGCGCACCCTGGACGTCAACATTCCGAAGGGCATCCGCGAGGGCCAGCACCTGCGCCTGGCGGGCCAGGGCGGCCCCGGCCTGGGCAGCGGCCCGGCCGGCGACCTGTTCCTCGAGATCGTGTTCAAGCCGCACCCGCGCTTTCGGGTCGACGGCCGCGATGTCTATGTCGACCTGCCGCTGGCACCCTGGGAGGCAGCGCTCGGCGCCAAGGTCGGCGCCGCCACGCCGGATGGCGAAGTCGAACTGACGATCCCCCCCGGCTCGGCCGCCGGACGCAAGCTGCGGCTCAAGGGTCGGGGCATCCCGGGCAACCCTGTTGGCGACCTGTACGTCGTGCTCGCGATCGTGCTGCCGCCGGCGGCCGATGCGAAGGCGCGCGCCGCCTACGACGCGTTCGCGCAGGCGTTCGAGTTCGACCCGCGCGCCCCGCAATGACCGAAGAGAGGATCCGTGCCATGAGCGAGCACCTCAGCACCACCGTCGTCGAAGACGAACTGCAGATGAGCCTGGCCGAACTGGCCCGCGCCTGCCGCACGCGGGAAGAGACGATCCACCTCTGGGTCGTCGAAGGCGTGTTGCAGCCGATCGGCGATTCGCCGCCGACCTGGCGCTTTGCCGGCGCCTCGCTGCGCCGCGCGAAGCTCGCGATCACCCTGACGCGCGAGCTCGAGATCAACCCGCCGGGCGTCGCGCTCGCGCTCGACCTGATGGACCGGATCGACGCGCTGAACGCGAGCCTGCGCCGCCTGGGCCGGGGCTGACGGGTGGCGTCGACCCGGCGCCCGGTGCTGCCGGGCGATCTGTGCGCCGCGATCGTCGACCTCGACGGCACGATGGTCGACACGATCGGCGACTTCGTCGTCGTGCTCGGCCGCGTGCTCGACGAGCTCGGCCTTCCGCGGGTCTCGCGTGCGTTCGTCGAGCACACGGTGGGCAAGGGCTCCGAACACCTGATCCGCAGCACGCTGGCCGAGGTCGGGGGCGACGCGCTCTACGACGAGGCGTGGGCGCGGTATCAGCGTCACTACCTCGCGGTCAACGGTGAGCATTCGGCGGTCTTTCCGGGCGTGATCGAGGGCCTGGACGCGCTGGCCGCGCGCGGCTGGAAACTCGCCTGCCTGACCAACAAGCCGGGCGCGTTCGCGCTTGCGCTGCTGCGCAGGAAGGGACTGGACGGCTACTTCGGCGCGGTGTTCGGCGGCGATGCGTTCGAGCGCAAGAAGCCCGATCCGCTGCCGCTGCTGAAGACCTGCGAGGCGCTGGGCTCGCCACCGGCACGCACGCTGATGGTCGGCGACTCCAGCAACGACGCGCGCGCCGCGCGTGCGGCCGGCTGCCCGGTGGTGCTGGTGAGCTACGGCTACAACCACGGCGAGCCGGTCGCCGCGGTCGACGCCGACGGCGTGATCGACCGGCTGGATCAGTTGTAGGACGCGCCCCCGGCGTTGGCCGCCGGCGCCCGGCCGAGCAGCGCTTCCTTCAGCTGCGCATCGGCCGGCGCCTTGCCGAGCCAGATCTTCATCAGTGCGGCGTAGAACTCCGGCTCCCTGATCGGCGCGCCTTCGGGCTTGCCGTTGACCGAGATCACGGTTCCCGTGCCCGGCATCCACTCGATCGCGAACGAGTCGCCGGCGACGAGCTTCTTGTGACTCGAGAAGATGTCGCTCATGCGCAGGATGCCGGTGATCGATTTCGAGAATTCCTCGCGCGGCGCGTTCTGCTCCATCCCCTTGGTGAACAGCTTGCCGAGTTCGTTCGCGTCGATGTCGCGCAGCATCACGATCTGCAGCCGGTGCGGGCCCGGGGCGGCGAGCACGGCCTCGGGCGTCGCCGCCTTCTCCGCAAGGTAGAGCGCGGCCGCGTAGACCTTGAACACCACCTTGTAGCGCACGCCCGCGCCGTTCATCTGCAGCCGGTGGTTGCCGATCTGCACCGTGTTCGCGAACTTGACGCCCGCGATGTCGATGGTTTGGGCGTGGCCGGCGAGCGGCAGGGCGAGCGCGGCGGCAAGGGCCGCCACGGCGAAGGGTCGACGCATGGGCGCGGTCTCCGGGAAGAACGGGGTCGGATGCTGTGGGCGCGCGCCGCACCGAAGGCGGATGGGCGTCGCGGCGCGATCGGCGCTGGTCCGGGGTTATCGGGCCGGCCGGCGCCGACTTGAGCCCTGCTACACTTTTCGCATGTTCATTCCGCGCAAATGCACGATCGCGTGCGCAACCGGGTCGTCGAACGACCGGGGAGCCTGGCCCTGGCGGGGCCGCTCCGTTCGCGCCTGAGGCGCCTGTTGTCTTGCTGCGGTCGGCGGCGTGCCTCGAAGGGCGCGACCTCCGGCTCCACCGGCTGCTTCGGTTGAGGCGCCGTGTCCCACGATGAACCTGCGACGCGCTGGCGCCGCAACCGATCGGCCTGTGGAGGGCCACCGAACATGATCACCGAACTCGAATTCAAGAGCCTGGCGAGCCAGGGCTACAACCGCATCCCCTTGATCGCCGAGGCCTTCGCGGACCTCGAGACACCACTGTCGCTGTACCTGAAGCTCGCCTACGCCTCCGGCGGCGGCAAGCACAGCTTCCTGCTCGAATCGGTCGTCGGCGGCGAGCGCTTCGGCCGCTACTCGTTCATCGGCCTGCCGGCGCGCACGCTGCTGCGCGCGACCGGCTTCCGCACCGAGGTCGTGACGAACGGCCAGGTCGTCGAAACGCACGACGGCAACCCGCTCGACTTCATCGCCGACTACCAGACGCGCTTCAAGGTCGCGCTGCGGCCCGGCATGCCGCGCTTCTGCGGCGGCCTGGCGGGCTACTTCGGCTACGACGCGGTGCGCTTCATCGAGCCGAAGCTGGCGAAGACCGAGAAGACCGGCGGCATCGAAACGCCCGACATCCTGTTGCTGCAGTGCGAGGAACTGGCGGTGATCGACAACCTGTCGGGGCGGCTGTACCTGATCGTCTACGCCGATCCGGCCCAGCCCGAGGCCTTCCACAACGCGAAGCGGCGCCTGGCCGAGCTCGGCGACAAGCTGAAGTACAGCGTCACCGCGCCAGCTGTGAAGCGCGGTGCCTCGCACGGCGTCGAGCGCGAGTTCGGCAAGGAGGCGTACATCGCCGCGGTGCTGCGCGCGAAGGAGTACATCGCCGCCGGCGACATGATGCAGGTGCAGGTCGGCCAGCGCCTGCGCAAGCGCTACACCGAATCGCCGCTGAGTCTTTATCGGGCGCTGCGTTCGCTCAACCCCTCGCCCTACATGTACTTCTACGACATGGGCGACTTCCAGATCGTCGGTGCCTCGCCCGAGATCCTGGTGCGGCGCGAAGCCACGACCTCGGGCACGCATCAGGTGACGATCCGCCCGCTGGCCGGCACGCGCCCGCGCGGCGCCACGCCCGAACTCGATCTCGCCCTCGAGCGAGAGCTGTCGGCCGACCC
>JAYSLR010000638.1:0-14308 GCA_043725365.1 Rhizobacter sp.
CGCGCTCGACCCGCGGCACGACGCGCACGATCGCGTAGTCATACGTGCAGAGCGTGGGCACGCAGGGCCTCCTCGGTGAAGGCACGCGGTGCGGCCAGGCGGTGTTGCAGATAGGTCAGGTACGCGGCGCGGTGCGCGGCCCGGTCGACGAATCCGGCATCGTCCGCCAGCCAGGCGTCCGGGATCTGCGCGACGATGCCCTCCAGCAGCTCGGGCGTCAGCGTGGCGCTGAGCTGTGCGTCGGCGGCCTCGAGGCGGCTCGCGAACGGCAGCAGCACGTGGTCCTTGATGAGCGCGAACGGGCTCCTGCTGCGCGCGAGAAAGTCGCGCCAATCGTGGTGGAAGTACAGCGCCGCGCCGTGGTCGATCAGCCAGAGCCGGCCGTGCCAGACCAGCATGTTGGTGTTGCGCGGCGTGCGGTCGAGGTTGGTCACGAAGGCGTCGAACCAGACGATGCGCGACGCCAGCTCGGCGTCGAGCCGGAACGCGAGTGGGTCGAACGTGACCGAGCCGGGCAGGTAGTCGAGCGCGAGGTTCAGGCCGACGCCGCCATTCAGCAGATCGGCGCTGGCGCGGATCAGGTCCTGGATCTCCGGGTCGGGTTCGGTGCGTGCGAGGTCGGCGTCGAGGCGCGCGAACACGATCTCGGGCACGTGCAGGCCGAGCGCTCGGGCGATCTCGCCGGCCACCAGTTCGGCGATCAGCGCGCGCGGCCCCTGGCCTGCGCCAACGAACTTCAGCACGTACAGGCCGTCGTCGTCGGCCTCGACGATGGCCGGCAGCGAGCCGCCTTCGCGCAGCGGCGTGATGTAGCGCGTGGCGGTGACGGTGCGCAGCGGCGGCATGCCCGCATTCTGCTGTAGGACGCGTCGAGCGTGGCGACACGGCAGTCTCCGACGGAATGCGCACGCCGAGCTGGGGATACTCGAATGCGGTTCGCGGCTCGACAATGGCCGCCCGCCGGCCAAGTGGCGTCGACCGGCGCCGCGCACGCAGCGTTTCCCGAGATCACACTGCAGGCGAGCCTGCGCCAGAGGGATCCCCATGAACACCGCTTCCGACAAGGTGGCCCTGGTGGGCCGGACGATACGTTGGCGCTTCGACGACGGCCCGGTCGCCGGCCAGACCTTTGAGCACACCTTCGACAGCGACGGCAGCGTGGTCTGGCGCAGTGTCGACGGCGAGGACCCGACGACGCTGCATCAAGAAAAGTTCGGCGCAGTCGCGCCGATCAGCGACGACGTGGTGGTCGTGTCGTACGTCTCGTCGGGCGGCTACACGCTGACCGTCGCGCTGAACCTCGTGCAGGGCAGGATGGTGGCATTCGCGTCGGGGCACGATACCTGGGCGCAGCAGAGGGGCAGCTTCGAGCTGCTGCCGGAACCCGCCTGACCGGCCCGACGCGCGCCACGCCGGCGCGCGCCGATCTTGAATTCGTGCGGCGTGGCCCAAAATGCCGCCTTTCGGGGCGGCGCGGTGCCGCCTCCGGCAGCACCCTCGAAGAATCATGGACAAACAGACGCTTTCCTTCCAGGCCGAGGTCAAGCAGATCCTGCACCTCGTCACGCACTCGCTCTATTCGAACAAGGAGATCTTCCTGCGCGAGCTGGTCTCGAACGCGTCCGACGCGTGCGACAAGCTGCGCTTCGAGGCACTGAACCACCCGGCCCTGCTCGAAGACGCACCCAACCTCGACGTGCGCGTCGCGTTCGATGCCGAGGCCAAGACCATCACGATCACCGACAACGGCATCGGACTGTCGGACGACGAGGCGGTCGCGAACCTGGGCACGATCGCGAAGAGCGGCACGCGCGAATTCATGTCGGCGCTCGAAGGCGACCAGAAGAAGGACGCGCAGCTGATCGGGCAGTTCGGCGTCGGCTTCTACAGCGGCTTCATCGTGGCCGACCGCATCACCGTCGAGTCGCGCCGCGCCGGGCTGCCGCCCGAGCAGGGCGTGCGCTGGAGCTCGGAAGGCAGCGGCGACTTCGAGGTCGAGACGATCACGCGCCCGGCGCGCGGCACCAGCGTCACCCTGCACCTGCGCGAGGGCGAGGAGGAGTTCCTCAGCGGCTGGAAGCTGAAGTCGATCATCGGCAAGTACTCCGACCACATCTCGCTGCCGATCCTGATGCAGAAGGAGGAGTGGGACCCCGAGGCGTCGAAGCAGGTCATGAAGGACGAGTGGGCGCCCGTCAACAAGGCCGCGGCACTGTGGACGCGCAGCAGGAACGACATCACGAAGGAACAGTACGACGAGTTCTACAAGCAGCTCAGCTACGACAGCGAGCCGCCGCTGGCCTACACGCACAACCGCGTCGAGGGCCGCAGCGAGTACACGCAGCTGCTGTACGTGCCGGCGAAGGCGCCGTTCGATCTGTGGAACCGCGACAAGCGCGGCGGCGTGAAGCTGTACGTCAAGCGCGTCTTCATCATGGACGACGCGGAGGCGCTGATGCCGGTGTACCTGCGCTTCGTCAAGGGCGTGATCGACAGCGCCGACCTGCCGCTGAACGTGAGCCGCGAGTTGCTGCAGGAGAGCCGCGACGTGAAGGCGATCCGCGAAGGCTCGACCAAGCGCGTGCTCGGCATGCTCGAGGCATTGGCCGACAGCGAGGACGAGGCTGATCGGGCGAAGTACGCCGCGTTCTGGAAGGACTTCGGCGTCGTGCTGAAGGAAGGCGTCGGCGAAGACCACGCGAACCAGGAGCGGCTCGTCAAGCTGCTGCGTTTCGCGTCGACGCACGCCGACGAGGGCGTCTCGTTCACCGACTACGTGGGCCGCATGAAGGAAGGCCAGGAGGCGATCTACTACATCACCGCCGACAGCCTGGCGGGCGCGAAGAGCAGCCCGCAGCTCGAGATCTTCCGCAAGAAGGGCATCGAGGTGCTGCTGCTGACCGACCGCGTCGACGAGTGGATGCTCAGCCACCTGTACGAGTTCGACGGCAAGTCGCTGCAGAGCGTCGCGAAGGGCTCGGTCGACCTCGGCAAGCTGCAGGACGAGGCCGAGAAGAAGCAGGCCGAGGAAGCCGCGACTGCGTTCAAGCCGGTGCTCGACCGCCTGAAGGAAGCGCTGAAGGAGCGCGCCAAGGACGTGCGTGTGACGACTCGTCTCGTCGATTCACCCGCCTGCCTGGTGGTCGAGGAGGGCGACATGAGCGGCCACCTCGCGCGGCTGCTGAAGCAGGCCGGGCAGAGCGCGCCGAAATCGCTGCCGACGCTGGAGGTCAACGCCGAGCACGCGCTGGTCAAGCGCCTGGACGCGAGCGCGCATTTCGACGACCTGGCGAACATCCTGTTCGACCAGGCACTGCTCGCCGAGGGCGGGCAACTCGAGGACCCGGCTGCCTACGTGAGGCGCGTCAACGCGCTGCTGGTCGCCTGAGCGATCGTCAGCCGGCGACGCCGAGCGGCCGGACCTACAAGCCGCCCAGCGGCGGCTGCGCCATCGCGTCGAGCTGCTGGCGCAGGCGCGTCGTCTGCTCGGCCCAGTACTTCGGGCTCTCGAACCACGGGAACGCGATCGGAAACGCCGGGTCGCTCCAGCGCCGCGCGATCCAGGCACTGTGGTGGATGATGCGCAGGGTGCGCAGCGGCTCGACCAGGCGCAGCTCGCGCCAGTCGAAGTCCATGAAGCTTTCATAGCCCTCGAGCACCGCGGCGAGCTGGCCCGTCATCGCGGCGCGCTCACCCGACAGCAGCATCCACAGGTCCTGTGTCGCCGGACCCATCACCGCGTCGTCGAGGTCGACGAAGTGCGGGCCGTCGGCCGCCCACAGCACGTTGCCGAGATGGCAGTCGCCATGCAGGCGCAGGCGGCGCACCGGCGGGCCGCGGTCGAAGGCTTCGGCCACCGCGGCGAGCGCGTCGTCGGCCGCCTGGCGCCAGGCCGCCTCGGCGTCCGGCGGGATGATGTCGCGCGCCAGCAGCCAGTCGCGGTTGTCGATGCCGAAGGTCTGCGGATCCAGCGTCTGCCTGAACTCGAACGGTCGCAGCGCCCCCACGGCATGCAGGCGCCCGATGAACCGGCCGATCCATTCGAGCGTGCCGGCGTCCTCGAGCTCGGGCGCGCGCCCGGCCAGACGTGCGCTGACGCTGAAACGGTAGTCGCCGAGCGGCGTGGCGAGTTGCGCCAGCGTGGCGCCGGGCAGCGAGACATGTTCCGCGTGGCGCGAGTCGCGCGCGATCTCGAGCGGCCACACCGGCGCCACCGGGATCTCGTTGGCCGCCAGTTCGTTCGCGAATGCGTGCTCCTCGAGGATCTGCGCGTCGCTCCAGCGCTGCGGCCGGTAGAACTTCGTGACCACGACGCGACCATCTTCGAGAAAGACCTGGAAGACGCGGTTCTCGTACGAGTTGAGCTGGATCAGGCGGCCGTCGCCGCGCAGGCCGACGGCGTCCAGCGCGTCCAGGACGATGTCGGGGCTGAGGCCGGCGTACGGGGTATCGGAAGGCGAGTCTTTGCCGGGAAGTGGCTCGCGGGCGCGTGTCATGCGCGCATCGTACGCGCCGCCGCGCGCCGGGACTTCAGCGCCGCAATCCGCTCGAGAGCTTGGGCGAGTCGACGACGACACCGCCACCCGGCTCGTCGCTGTCGAGTTCGCCGAAACTCGACGGCTCGCCACGCCGCGCCGACGGGCGCAGCGGCTTGGCACGCGGCAGCGGCGCGAACTCGCTGTTGCTGAAGCCGTCGCGCGAGTCGGGCGCGAAGAACGAATCCTGGAACACCGTCGAGTCCTGCCACAGCGTGGTGCGCTCGGCGCGGCGCGAGGCGACAGCAGTCGAAAGCGAATCGCGCGCCTGGTGCAGGTTGGCGGCCGGTGCGGGCGCCGGCTGCGGGCCGCGTGCCGGCGCGCTGCTGCTCGGCACCAGCAACTGCAACTCGGCGACCGACGGCAACTGGTCCACCGGGCAGCGCAGGTAGCGAACGCGGCAGGCACTCAGCACCGACTGCTTGATCTGCATGACCCGACGCGAGTTGCCGCGGTCGGTGTCGAGGTCGATCGCAGCGAGCACCCGGCCGTTGGCACTGCAGACCGCGAAGGTGACATGGCTGGTGCCCAGAAGGTCGAACCAGAAGCGCACCTCGTTCGGGTCGGTGGGCTGGCAAAAGCGAACCAGCGGCAGCTTGGACAGGACGATGTGATGCGGGAGCGCCTCACGCAGCAGACGATAAACGCGGCGTTCGTCGGTCGAGAACACCGGCCGGGGTGCCAGCGCCCATTCGGTGGGCAATTCCACCGACTTCTTTGGCGTGCGCTTCAAGGCCCAGGCCACCAGCACGATGGCCAGCAACACCAGGGCGGCGAGCGCAATGAACCAGGGCAGCATTTGCATGTCGGACAGTGCGGTTCAAAGGGCCGGGGCACGTCGCAGCGACGAGCCGATGACAGACTGTAACGGAACTGATGCGGCCGGTCGCTCGCGGCGCATCCCCGACACCGGGGGTGCGCCGCGCGGGCAGGTTTGCGGCGTGCGGAATGCACGCCGCGGCGTCATTCTTCCGCGATGTGCGAGGTCTTGCCGAGCGCGCCCTTGACCTCGGTGATGGTATTCAACAGATCGCCGACCTGACGCGCGTGAAGCTTCAGCCGGTAGTCCAGTTCCGCGGCCCGATGCTCGACGATCTCGCCGACGTGGGACGCCAGCGTATCGGGCGGGAGCTTCAGCCAGGCGTCGGACTCGGACCCTTCGCGGAGCACGGTCGCGCCGGCGTTGCGGGCGATCTTCAGCATCGCGGTGTTCTCGCTCAACGCATGGATCAGCAGCGTCTCGACCCCGCGGTTGCGCGCGTGCAGCATCGCGTGCTCGAACAGGCGTCGGCCGAAGCCGCGGTTGCGCGCCTGCGGCAGCACCGAGACGCCGAACTCCGAGACGGCCGCGCCGGCGTTGGCCGGCGTGGTGACCGAGTGGGCGAGGTGCGCCATCGCGATCAGTTCGAGGCGGCGGCTGAAGATGCCGAACACCTCGTCCTGTTCGAAGTCGAGCATATCGACATACTTGCAGATGTGGGCATCGGTCGCAGCGTAGCCGAATCGAAGATAGCGGTCGCCCACTTCCAGCGCCAGCAGATGGGCTGCAATGCGTTCGCGATGACGTGGGCCGAGCGAGCGAATCGGCACCCAACTCCACGTCGGCACCGCGGTGGCGGCAGGGGCGGCGCGCGACACGGTGTCGGCGGGGCTCGAGGGCAATTTGGATGGTTCAGGAATGTTCATTGCTGAGTTCTCCTGGTTTCAGGGTTAACCCCAGTCTATGGCATTCGCGTAGGGAATGCTCCCAAATTGCTGCGCTGCACAAAGTCTGACGCGCGCCGAGTCTGGTATAGTCACAGGCTTTCCCGAGATTGCCCCAGGGGAAAGAGGCGCGTGCGAGAGTCCACCAGGGTTCAGAAGTGGAGCCGAGCACGGCGCAGCGATGGGGCGACAAACCAAACTCTGACTGCTTCCATGAAAACCTTCAGCGCCAAACCGGCCGAAGTGACGCATGAGTGGTTTGTGATTGACGCAACCGACAAGGTTCTCGGAAGGGTGGCCAGTGAAGTCGCCCTCCGTCTGCGCGGCAAGCACAAGGCCATCTACACGCCTCACGTCGACACCGGCGATTTCATCGTCATCGTCAACGCCGACAAGATCCGCGTCACCGGCAACAAGGCCAACGACAAGATCTACTACAGCCATTCCGGGTACCCGGGCGGCATTCACGCCACCAAGTTCAAGGACATGCAGGCCAAGCACCCGGGTCGCGCCATCGAGAAGGCCGTCAAGGGCATGCTTCCGAAGGGTCCACTGGGGTATGCGATGGTCAAGAAGCTGAAGGTGTACGCCGGAGCCACGCATCCGCACACCGCCCAACAGCCCAAAGTGCTGGACATCTAAGGAGCGGTCATGATCGGAAATTTGAACTACGGAACCGGCCGCCGCAAGTCTTCGGTGGCGCGCGTCTTCATGAAGAAGGGCACCGGCCAGATCATCGTCAACGGCAAGACCGTGGACGAGTATTTCGGCCGTCAGACGTCCATCATGGTCGTGCGCCAGCCGCTGGTGCTGACGTCGAACGACGCCGCCTTCGACGTCAAGGTCAACGTGCGCGGTGGCGGCGAATCGGGCCAGGCCGGCGCGGTGCGCCACGGCATCACGCGTGCACTGATCGACTACGACGAGTCGCTGAAGCCGCCGCTCAAGCATGCCGGCTTCGTGACGCGCGATGCGCGTGAAGTCGAGCGCAAGAAGGTCGGTCTGCACGGCGCGCGCCGCCGCAAGCAGTTCAGCAAGCGTTGACAGTACGCTTCACTGCGGAACGGAGGGGCGCCTTTGGGCGCCCTTTTTCCGGACTGGACGCTTGTCCACGAGGGAGTCAATCGGCCGACTCCCCGCACACGGGGCCTGGAATTTGCCCCGCTGCCACGATGGGTGGTGAAATAAGCTCGGTAAGCAGGGCCGAGAAACCCGCTCTCGGACTTGCCGCTTCGAATCCGGGATAATCAACCCGTCGGCAACCATGCCGCAGGAGTCCACGATGAGTGCAGTCGCCGAAAACATTCAAGCCCTCGCCCCGATGGACGAGCCGCCAGTGCCGCTGGTGTTCACCGACAGCGCGGCCAACAAGGTCAAGGAGCTGGTCGACGAAGAAGGCAATCCCGAGCTGAAGTTGCGCGTCTTCGTGCAGGGCGGCGGTTGCTCGGGCTTCCAGTACGGGTTCACCTTCGACGAGATCGTCAACGACGACGACACGCAGATGAGCAAGAACGGCGTCACGCTGCTGATCGATGCGATGAGCCTGCAGTACCTGGCCGGCGCCGAGATCGACTACAAGGACGACCTGCAAGGCGCCCAGTTCGTGATCAAGAACCCGAACGCGACAACGACCTGCGGCTGCGGTTCGAGTTTCTCGGCCTGAACCCTGCGCCCGCCACGAAAGCCGCCTGCGGGCGGCTTTTTGCTGCGTGGCCCCGGATCAGCCCGCCGGATACAGCGCGCCGAGCACGCGCGGGCCGGCGGCGCCGGTGACGCTCGGCAGGTTGGCGCACTCGCGCCGCACGAAGGCGCGCGCCAGCCATGCAAACGCGCAGGCCTCGACCTGGTCTGCGGGCAGCCCTCGAGCGTCGGTGCGCATCACGTCGATGCCCGGCAGCCGCACCGCGAGCCGCCGCATCAGGTCGGCGTTGAAAGCGCCGCCACCGCATACCAGCAAGACGCGCGCGCCGGCCGCATGCGCCTGCACGTCGTCGGCGCAGCAGGCGGCGGTCAGTTCGGCGAGCGTGGCCTGCACGTCGGCCGGCGAGGCGGCCGCGCCGTCGGAGGCGAGGCGGGCCTGCAGCCAGTCCGGATTGAACAGATCGCGGCCCGTGCTCTTCGGCGGCGCGAGCGCAAAGTACGGATCGGCGCGCAGCCGTTCGAGCAAGGGGTCGATCACGCGCCCGCTGCCGGCCCAGGCGCCGCCGTCGTCATAGGCCTGGCCGGTGTGAAGCCGGCACCAGTGGTCCAGCAACGCGTTGCCGGGCCCGCAATCGAAACCGATCGTCGAGCCGTCGGCGCGCAATGCGGTCAGGTTGCCGATGCCGCCGAGGTTGAGCACCGCGACCGTCTCGCCGGGGCGACCGAACACGGCGCGGTGGAAGGCCGGCACCAGCGGTGCGGCCTGACCGCCGGCGGCGAGGTCGCGGCTGCGCAGGTCGGCGATCACGTCGATGCCGCACAACTCGGCCAGTAGCGCCGGGCTGTTGAGCTGCAGGGTGTAGCCCGTGCCGTCGAACTCGCGGGGCCGGTGACGAACGGTCTGGCCGTGCGCAGCGACGGCGCGGACTCGATCGCGCGTCGTGCCGCCAGCCGCGAGCACGGCCTCGACGACCGCGGCGCAGCCGCGCGCCAGCGCGTTGCCGGCGAGCGCGGCGCGGTGCAGCTCGTTGGCACCGACGCGGTTCAGCGCCAGCAGCTCGGCGGCCAGCGCCGGGTCGAACGGCCGGTGCGCGTGCGCGAGGATGTGCAACCGGTCCCGGCCGGGTCCGCCGAAGTCCACCAACACGCCGTCGATGCCGTCGAGAGAGGTGCCGGACATCAGGCCGATGTAGAGCTCAGTCATGCGCGCATTGTGCCGAGCCCAACGAAAGGCCCGCGATGCGGGCCTCGGCGCGCGGCATCCGGCAAGCGGTCTACTCGGCGTACGCGCCCGAACGCGCCATCGTGTCGGCGACCTCGAGCTGGCTCTTCAGGCTGCTTGCGAGTTGCGCGAACGCGGCCTTCTGCCCCGGTGCGAGCGTGACCGCCTCCGAGGCCCTCGCCATGATCATCGGGTCCTGCTGGACGCCATCGACCTTGACCTCGAAGTGCAGGTGCGGGCCGGTCGCCCAGCCGGTCATGCCGACGGCGCCGATGCGCTGGCCCTGCTCGACATGCGCGCCGCGCTTCACGTCGATCCGGCTCATGTGGGCATACAGCGTCGAGCGCTGCGCGCTGTGGCGGATCTCGACGACGTTGCCGTAGCCGTTCTGCCAGCCCGCGAAGTCGACCGTGCCATCGCCGACCGCGCGGATCGGGGTACCGATCGGAGCGCCGTAGTCGACGCCCTTGTGCTGCTTCCAGGTGTTCAGGATCGGATGCAGGCGCATCGCAAACCCGGAGGTGACGCGCGAGAACTCCATCGGGCTGGCCAGGAACGCGCGCTTCTTGCTCTGGCCGTCGAAGCCGTAGTACGCCCCTTTGCCGTTGGCGTCCTTGAACCACACGGCCGAGTAGGTGCGGCCGTTGTTGACGAAGTCGGCGGCCAGCACGCGCCCGGCTGCGGACGGGCCCCAGGTGATCGGCTCGCCGTCGGCGGTGAGCGCCTCGTAGATCACGGAGAAGGTGTCGCCCTTGCGCAACTGGCGCCGGAAATCGAGATCGGTCGCGAACACGTCGGCGAGTTGGGTCGCGACGTTATCGGGGATGCGGGCATCGTCGGTCGCCGCGAAGAACGTCGACTGCACCGTGCCGCTGCCCATGCGCACCTGGGTGGCCAGCGGCGCGGTCTCGACCATCGCGAGCAGCTTGCCCGCGATGCGGCGGATCGTCAGCCGCGTGAATTGGGAGGCGGCCTGCTCTGCATCCGGTGCGGCGTAGCGTGCAACCAGCTCGGTGAGCACCCCGTTCTCGTCGGTCTGGACGCGGACCATCTTGCCGCCGCGGCCCTCGAGCAGCTTGCGAGCGGTGGCGTCGGTGCGCAGGAACTGCGCGGCGCCCGCGTCGCTGACGTTCAAGCGTTTCAACAGGCTGTCGGCGGTGTCGCTGGTGCGGGTCAGGTCGGTGCGAAAGAGCTGCAGCTCGTGCTCGGCCAATGCATCGAGCTGGGACTGAATTCCGTCCGGGGTGACGGTTTCCGTCACGAGACGTTTCGGGATGTCAGCCGCGTCCGGCGCCATCGGCGCGATGCCGAACGCAGTCACGCCGAATCCGGCCAGCGACAGCATCACCGCAGCCGACAGGCTGCGCGGGTGCGCGGACACAAAGCGACCGGTGCGCGCGGTGACCGAGGCCAGCGCGCGATCAAGTGATTCCAGCGATTTCAATTCGATTCGAAGGCGATGCCGCCCTGATGCGAGTGCCGGCAGCGTGGCCGGGCACTTCGATGTTTTATCCCTACCGCCCGAAAGGGCCTCTACTAGAATCCGTGGCGCCTGTCAGGCACGCGGTGTGTTCAGATCGCCTCCACCCTCGGGGAGCGGGCCTCGAACCGCGCGAAGTATAACGACCCGGCGCCGCGTCGATCTCCGTAAAAGCCCCGTATGTCCCAGCCTTCCGCTCAAGCTCCCGTTCCTGCCGCGCCAGGCCCCACTCACCCGGTGACAGATCGGGTCAGAGAGGCCATGGAGATTTCGCTGCGGGGCTGCGACGAACTGCTGCCGCAGGCCGACTGGCTCGCCAAGCTTGCCAGGTCGGAAGCAACTGGCGTGCCACTCCGGATCAAGCTCGGGCTGGACCCGACCGCGCCCGACCTGCACCTCGGCCACACGGTGGTGCTGAACAAGCTGCGCCAGTTGCAGGACCTGGGTCACACGGTGATCTTCCTGGTCGGCGACTTCACGTCGATGATCGGCGATCCCTCGGGCCGCAACACGACGCGCCCGCCGCTGACCCGCGAGCAGATCGAGGCCAACGCCCGGACCTACTTCGCGCAGGCCAAGCTGGTGCTGGACGAGGCGAAGACCGAAGTCCGCTACAACTCCGAGTGGAGCGATCCGCTGGGCGCGCGCGGCATGATCCAGCTGGCCTCGCGCTACACGGTGGCGCGGATGATGGAGCGCAACGACTTCCACGACCGCTTCAAGGCCGGCACGCCGATCAGCGTGCACGAGTTCCTGTACCCGCTGATGCAGGGTTACGACTCGGTGGCACTGAAGAGCGACCTCGAACTGGGCGGCACCGACCAGAAGTTCAACCTGCTGGTCGGCCGGGCACTGCAGAGCGAGTACGGGCAGGAGCCGCAGTGCATCCTGACGATGCCGCTGCTCGAGGGGCTGGACGGTGTCGAGAAGATGTCCAAGAGCAAGGGCAACACCATCTCGATCACCGACCCGGCGAACGACATGTTCGCGAAGCTGCTGTCGATCAACGACACCTTGATGTGGAAGTACTTCACGCTGCTGAGCTTCCGGCCCGAGGCCGAGATCGCGGCACTGAAGCGCGAGGTCGAAGGCGGGCGCAATCCGAAGGAGGCGAAGGTATCGCTGGCGCTGGAGATCACCGCGCGCTTCCACGGCGCCGCCGCCGCGCAAGCCGCCGAACTCGACTTCGACCGCCGTGCCCGTGGTGGCGTGCCGGACCGGATCGACGCGATCACGCTGGGCGGTGCGCCGCTGGGGATCGGTGCGATCCTGAAACAGGCCAATCTTGCGGCCTCGACCGGCGAGGCCCTGCGCCTGGTCGACGGCAACGGCGTGCGCGTCGACGGTGCGGTTGTCGGCGATCGCGGCCTGAAGCTGAGCGCCGGGACCTACGTGGTGCAGGTGGGCAAGCGCAAGTTCGCGCGGGTGACGCTGGAGTGACTCCCATGGCTGGACGTCTGGAAGGCCAGGCCGGTGCCGGCTGAAGCGCCGCACCGCCACGAGTCGGTCAAGACTCTTCTGAAGCTTTCCATCGCGGCCGCGATCGTGACGATCGCGATGAAGACCGCCGCATGGTGGATCACCGATTCGGTCGGCCTGCTGTCGGACGCGATGGAGTCGTTCGTGAACCTCGCATCGGCGCTGTTCGCGGTTCTGATGGTGACGATCGCGCAGCGCCCGGCCGACGACGATCATCCGTTCGGCCACACCAAGGCCGAGTATTTCTCCAGCGGCTTCGAAGGCCTGCTGATTGCGGGCGCGGCGGCCGGCATCATCTGGGCCGCCGCGCATCGGTTCGTCGACCCGCAGCCGCTGCAATCGCTCGGCTGGGGTCTGGCGCTGGCGATCGTCAGTTCGGCTCTGAACTGGGTGCTCGCCTCGCGCATGATGGCCGCGTCGCGCGCCCATCGCTCGATCGTGCTGGAGGCCGATGCACGCCACCTCTACACCGATGTCTGGACCTCCGCCGGCGTGGTCGGCGGCCTGGTGCTGGTGCACCTGACCGGCTGGCTGTGGCTGGACCCGTTGCTGGCGATCGGCGTGGCGCTGAACATCCTGCGCGAGGGCGCGCACCTCGCATGGCGCTCGGTCGACGGGCTGATGGACAGCGCCGTCGAGCCCGACGTACGCACGCAGATCGATCGCACGCTGGCCCAGTTCGAGCATCACACGATCCGTTTCGATCACCTCGTGACGCGCCGCGCCGGCCAGCGCCGCTTCGTCGACCTGCACATGCACATGCCGGCGAGCTGGACGCTGGGCCGCGCCGCGGCGTTGCGCACGACTGTCGAGCAGGCGCTGATGAGCGAGGTGCCGGGCCTGCGCGCCTCGATCCAGCTGCTGCCTTCGGACGTGGAGGCGCACTTCAACGACGTTGCGGACACGCCGTGATTGCGATCGCGCAGCGCGTGATGCGCGCCGAGGTCCGCGTTGCCGGTGCGCGCATCGGCGCGATCGGGCAAGGCCTGCTGGTGTTCGCCTGCGCCGAACCGCAGGACACCGCCGCCATTGCCGACAAGCTCGTCGCCAAGCTGCTGAAGCTGCGCGTCTTCGCCGACGCGCAGGGCAAGATGAACCGCAGCGTCGTCGAGGTTCAGGGCGGCCTGCTGATCGTCAGCCAGTTCACGCTGGCCGCCGACGTGTCGGCAGGCAACCGGCCGAGCTTCACCGCGGCCGCCGACCCGGAACTCGCCCGCGCGCTCTACGAGCGGCTGCTCGCGACGGCGCGGGCGCTGCACCCGCTGGTCGCGAGCGGTGCGTTTGGCGCCGACATGCAGGTCGAGCTCGTCAACGACGGGCCGGTGACGATCCCGCTGCGGATTCTTCGGTGATCAGTCTGCGTACTCCCCCGCGGCCTTGATGATCGGGCCCCACTTCGCGATCTCGGTGGCGACGAACTTCTTGTGCTCCGCGCCGCCCAGCCGTGCGTCGGTGATGATCACGGCGCCCAGTGCCTCCTCGCGCTTCATGAACTCGGGGTCCTTCAGCGCCACGCGCAGCGCCGCGTTGATCTTGTCGGTGACGGCCTTCGGTGTCCCCTTGGGTGCGTACAGGCCGTGCCAGATCGTCACGTTGAAGCCCTTCAGGCCGGACTCGTCGAGCGTCGGCAGGTTCTTCAGCGCCGGCGTGGTCAGCCGGTGGCTCGACGTCACCGCGAAGGCCTTGACGGCGCCGGCGGCGATCTGGCTGGTCGTGTTGGTCGTCTGGTCGCACATCAGGTCGACCTGGCCGCCGAGCAGGTCGGTCATCGCCGGGCCGGTGCCCTTGTACGGCACCGTCTGCATCGCGATCTTGGTCGAGCTCTGGAACAGCAGCCCGCACAGGTGCGACGCCGCGCCCAGCCCGGCGTTGGCCAGGTTGATCTTGCCCTTGTTCGCGTTCATCCATTTCACCAGCTCGGCGTAGTTGGTGGCCGGCAGCGAGGGCTTGCCGATCAAGGTCATCGGCACGTCGTTGATCATGCCCAGGTACTCGAAGTCGTTCAGCGTGTCGTACGGCATCTTGCGGTACAGCGCCGGCGCGGTGCTCATGCCGATGTGGTGCAGCAGCAGCGTGTAGCCGTCGTTGCTGGCCTTCGCCACGCGCGCGGCGCCGAGCGTGCCGCCGGCGCCGCCGATGTTCTCGATGATGATGGACTGCCCGCCCATCGGCTTGCGCAGCGCTTCGGCCAGATCGCGCGCAACCTTGTCGGTCGGGCCGCCGGCGGCGAACGGCACGACGATCGTG
>JAYSLR010000639.1:0-6413 GCA_043725365.1 Rhizobacter sp.
GATGGAACCGCAGGTGCTGCTGCTCGACGAGCCGATGGCCGGCATGAACGTGGAAGAGAAGCAGGACATGAGCCGCTTCATCCTCGACGTGAACGACGAGTTCGGCACGACGATCGTGCTGATCGAGCACGACATGGGCGTCGTGATGGACCTCAGCGATCGGGTCGTCGTGCTCGACTACGGCAAGAAGATCGGCGACGGCGCGCCCGACGCGGTGCGCTCGAACCCGGACGTGATCAGCGCCTACCTCGGAACCACGCACTAATGAATCGCCCCCACGTCATTTCGTTCCTGCCCCCCAAGGGGGCGCAAGCCCCCCTTGGGGCGGCCCGGCGGGAGGCTTGATGGGCTTCTTCCTCGAAACCCTGTTCGGCGGCCTGATGGTGGGCATGCTGTATTCGTTGATCGCGCTCGGCTTCGTGCTGATCTACAAGGCCTCGGGCGTGTTCAATTTCGCGCAGGGTGCGATGGTGCTGTTCGCGGCGCTCGCGATGGCGCGCTTCTACGAATGGATCCCGAAGTGGCTGGGCTTCGACAACCAGTTGCTCGCCAACGTGCTCGCGTTCGCGGCGGCGGTCGTCGTGATGGTCGCGGTCGCGTGGGTGATCGAGCGCCTGGTGCTGCGCAAACTCGTGAACCAGGAACACATCACGCTGCTGATGGCCACGCTGGGCATCAGCTACTTCCTCGAGGGCTTCGGCCAGATGCTGTTCGGCTCCGACATCTACAAGATCGATGTCGGCATGCCCAAGGACCCGGTCATCGTGCTCGAGAGCACGCTGCCCGGCGGCGTGCTGATCAACAAGGAAGACCTGTACGCGGCCGCGATCGCCGCGGTGCTGGTCGCGCTGCTGGCCCTGTTCTTCCAGAAGACCGCGACCGGCCGCGCGCTGCGCGCCGTCGCCGACGATCACCAGGCCGCGCAGTCGATCGGCATCCCGCTCGGGCGCATCTGGATCATCGTGTGGTCGGTCGCCGGCGTCGTCGCCTTGGTCGCCGGCGTGATCTGGGGCAGCAAGCTGGGCGTGCAGTTCTCGCTGTCGCTGGTGGCGCTGAAGGCGCTGCCGGTGGTGATCTTGGGCGGGCTGACCTCGGTGCCGGGCGCGATCATCGGCGGGTTGATCATCGGCGTAGGCGAGAAGCTCTCGGAGATCTACATCGGGCCGATGCTCGGCGGCGGCATCGAGATCTGGTTCGCCTACGTCCTCGCGCTCGTCTTTCTGCTGATCCGGCCCCAGGGGCTGTTCGGCGAAAAGATCATCGATCGGGTCTGAGGAAATGACGAGCCCAATCTCACTTCATTTGCAGCCCCCCGAGGGGGCGCAGGCCCCCCTTGGGGCGGCGCGGCGGGAGGCCTGATGCTGTACCGCGAAAACGGCCAGTTCAAGTCCAGCTACCGCGCGGACCAGCAGATCTTCCCGATCCTGCAGGACCGGATCGCGATCGGCGTGCTGCTCGCGATCGCGTTCGTCGCGGTGCCGCTGTTCGCGTCCGAGTACCTGCTGCGGGCGATCTTCGTGCCCTTCCTGATCCTGTCGCTGGCCGCGCTGGGCCTGAACATCCTGGTCGGCTACTGCGGCCAGATCTCGCTGGGCACCGGGGCGTTCATGGCGATCGGCGCCTACGCGGCCTACAACTTCCAGGCACGCATCGAAGGCATGCCGCTGATCGCGTCGCTGCTGCTCGGTGGTGTGTGCAGCACCGGAGTCGGCGTGCTGTTCGGCATCCCGTCGCTGCGCATCAAGGGCCTGTACCTGGCGGTCGCGACGCTGGCAGCGCAGTTCTTCGCCGACTGGGCCTTCCTGCGCATCCAATGGTTCACGAACAACTCGTCGTCGGGTTCGGTCAGCGTCGGTGGTCTGAACGTATTCGGCATCGGCATCGATACGCCTGTGCACAAGTACCTGCTGTGCCTCGCGTTCCTGGTCGTGTTCGCGCTGTTGGCAAAGAACCTGGTGCGCGGCGCCATCGGCCGCGAGTGGATGGCGATCCGCGACATGGACGTGGCCGCGGCGGTGATCGGCATTCGACCGGTCTACGCCAAGCTGACGGCGTTCGCGGTCAGCAGCTTCATCGTCGGGGTGGCTGGCGCGTTGTGGGCGTTCGTGCACCTGGGCTCCTGGGAGCCGGCGGCGTTCAATATCGACCGCTCGTTCCAGTTGCTGTTCATGGTGATCATCGGTGGCCTGGGCTCGATCATGGGCAGCCTCTTCGGTGCCGCCTTCATCGTCGTGCTGCCGATCGTTCTTGACAGCTTGCCGTACTGGCTCGGCATACCGATCGACACCGCAACCGCCTCGCACCTGACCTTCATGATCTTCGGCGCGCTGATCGTGTTCTTCCTGATCGTCGAGCCGCACGGCATCGCCCGCCTGTGGTCGACCGCGAAGGAGAAGCTGCGGCTCTGGCCGTTCCCTCACTAGTTCGTAGTCGCCGCAGAGCGAATCCCCAAGACCCTCGTTCAATCCTCGATTGGAGACAGACATGAAATTCAAGTCCCTCGCGCTCGCCGCAACCGTCATGGCTGCGGGTCTGGGCTCGCTCGTGAGCGCATCCAGCGCCTACGCGCAGGCCAAGGAGCAGTTCTTTCCGCTGCTCGCCTACCGCACCGGGCCTTACGCGCCGAACGGCACGCCGTGGGCCAACGGCAAGCAGGACTACATCAAGATGATCAACGCGCGCGACGGCGGCATCAATGGCGTGAAGATCACGTTCGAGGAGTGCGAGACCGGCTATGCGACCGACAAGGGCGTGGAGTGCTACGAACGGCTGAAGAGCCATCCTGGCGTCGCGCTCTTCGACCCCCAGGCCACCGGAATCGTGTTGGCGCTGATGGAGAAATCTCCTGTCGACAAGATTCCAGTCATCTCTCTCGGATACGGGCTCTCCGCATCGCAGGACGGCATGTCCTTCCCGTGGACCTTTCCGTTGATGGGAAGCTATTGGACCGCCGCCGACGCACTGATCCAAGCCATTGCGAAGAAGGAAGGTGGTCTCGCCAAGCTCAAGGGCAAGAAGTTCGCATTCGTGTATCACGATTCGCCATTCGGCAAGGAGCCGATTCCGCTCTTGCAGGAGCGCGCGAAGATGCACGGTTTCGATCTGCAACTGTTGCCGGTCACTGCGCCGGGCGTCGAACAGAAGTCGACTTGGCTTCAGGTGCGTCAGAGCCGACCGGACTACGTGCTGCTGTGGGGCTGGGGCGTGATGAACTCGACTGCGCTGAAGGAAGCACAGGCCACCGGCTATCCGCGCGAGAAGATGTACGGCGTGTGGTGGTCGGGTGCCGAGCCGGATGTAAAGGATGTCGGCGAGGGTGCAAAGGGCTACAGTGCGTTGGCGCTCAACACCTCGGGCCAGCAGCCCAAAGTGATTCAGGACATCCTGAAGTACGTGCACGCAAAGGGCAACGGCACCGGCCCGAAGGATGAGGTCGGCTCGGTCCTCTATACGCGTGGAGTCATGATCCAAATGCTCGGCATTGAAGCCGTGCGACGTGCGCAGGAGCGCTACGGCAAGGGCAAGGTGATGACGGGCGAACAGGTGCGCTGGGGCCTGGAGAACCTCGCGCTCGATCAGAAGAAGCTCGATGCGCTGGGCTTCGCCGGCGTGATGCGTCCAATCAGCACGTCGTGCGCCGATCACATGGGATCGACCGCGGTGCGGGTCGAAACCTGGGACGGCCATGCGTGGAATGTCGGTTCGGATTACATCGAAGCCGACGAGCAGATCATCAAGCCGATGGTCAAGGCCGCAGCCGCGAAGTACCTGGCCGAGAAGAAGATGACGCGCCGCGCAGCGGTGGACTGCCAAAGCTGAGATCGACATGAGCGCCGCGAACATCCTTCTGGACGTCAACGGGATCGAGGTGATCTACAACCACGTGATCCTGGTGCTGAAGGGTGTCTCGCTGCAGGTGCCCGAGGGCCGCATCGTCGCCTTGATGGGGGGCAACGGCGCCGGCAAGACGACGACCCTGCGCGCGGTCAGCAACCTGCTGGCGAGCGAGCGCGGCGCGGTGACGAAGGGCTCGATCGAGCTGCGCGGCGAGCGCATCGAAGCGCTCAGCACCTCCGAGATGGTGAACCGCGGCGTGATCCAGGTGATGGAGGGGCGCCACTGCTTCGCCCACCTGACGATCGAGGAGAACCTGATGACCGGCGCCTACACGCGCCGCGACGGCAAGGCGGCGGTGGCGACGACGCTCGACAAGGTCTACGCCTACTTCCCGCGGCTGAAGGAGCGGCGGGCCTCGCAGGCCGCCTACACCTCGGGCGGCGAGCAGCAGATGTGCGCGATCGGCCGGGCGCTGATGGCGAACCCGAAGATGGTGCTGCTGGACGAGCCGTCGATGGGGCTGGCACCGCAGATCGTCGAAGAGGTGTTCGAGATCGTGCGCGACCTGAACACGCGCGAGGGCGTGACCTTCCTGCTCGCCGAGCAGAACACCAACATGGCATTGCGCTACTCGGACTACGGCTACATCCTCGAGAACGGCCGCATCGTGATGGACGGCGCCGCCGCCTCGCTGCGCGAGAACGAGGACGTGAAGGAGTTCTACCTGGGGACCGGAGGATCGCAGAGGGGCGGCGGCGACCGCAAGAGTTTCAAGGACGTGAAGAGCTACAAGCGCCGCAAGCGCTGGCTCGCATGAGAGGAGATCGACGATGGCCCACGCCGACGACGCTGCGCTGCAACGCCTGCTGCCCTTGTTGCGCCAGCTGCGAGAGATCAAGGGGCTGCGCGAGATGACGCCCGGCACGTTCTACCTGAAGGGCAGCGCGTTCATCCAGTTCCACGACGAAGGCAGCGCACTCGTCGCCGAGCTGAAGAGGGCCGGTGGCAGCGGCTTCGACCGTTACCCGGTCGATGCGCCACCGGCTCAGCGCAAGCTCGTCGACGATGCGAAGCGCCGCGTCGCGCGCAGCGAAGAAGACTGAACCGATGAATCCAAGCCATCCCGTCCATTTCGACGCGCTCGAAGCGCGACCGCCGGCACAACGAGAGGCCGCGCTGATGGCAGCGCTGCCGGCGCAGATCGCGCACGCGCAGGCCCATGCGCCGGCGTTCGCGGGCAGCCTCGCCACCATCGACCCGGCCACGGTCGACAGCCGGGCCGCGCTCGCCGCGCTGCCGGTGGTCCGCAAGCACGAGCTGCTCGAACGCCAGCGCCACGCCGATGCCCCGGACGTGTTCGGCGGCTTCTCCGCGCTCGGCTGGGGCGCGACGCCGCCCGGGCAGCGGGCACTGCGGGTGTTCGCGTCGCCCGGCCCGATCTACGAGCCGGAGGGCGCGAACGCCGACTACTGGCGCATGGCGCGCGCGCTGTTCGCGGCCGGCCTGCGCGCCGGCGAACTGGCGCACAACAGCTTCAGCTATCACTTCACACCGGCCGGCGCGATGATGGAAAGCGGCGCGTTCGCGCTCGGCTGCACCGTGTTCCCGGGCGGCACCGGCCAGACCGAGCAGCAGGTGCAGGCGATGGCGGCGCTGAAACCATCGGCCTACATCGGCACGCCGAGCTTCCTGAAGATCATCCTCGAGAAGGCCGACGAGCTCGGCGTCGCGCTGCCCTCGCTGGTCAAGGCCTCGGTCGGCGGCGAGGCCTTTCCGCCCAGCCTGCGCGACTGGATGCTGGCACGCGGCATCGACGCCTACCAGAGCTACGGCACTGCCGACCTCGGCCTGATCGCCTACGAAACCGCCGCACGCGAAGGGCTGGTCGTCGACGAAGGCGTGATCGTCGAGATCGTCGGGCCCGGCACCGGCGACGTGCTCGCGGAGGGCGAGATCGGCGAAGTCGTCGTCACGACGCTGAACCGCGGCTACCCGCTGGTGCGCTTCGGTACCGGCGACCTGTCGGCGGTGCTGCCCGGCACCTGCGCGACCGGCCGCACCAACACCCGCATCAGGGGCTGGATGGGCCGTGCCGACCAGACCGCGAAGGTGCGCGGCATGTTAGTGCACCCGGCGCAGGTGGCCGAGATCGCGCGCCGCTTCCCCGAGGTGCGCAGGGCGCGGCTGGTCGTGCACGGCGAGATGGCGAACGATTCGATGGAGCTGCGCGTCGAGGTGCAGGGCGCCCCCGCGGGACTGGCCGAGCGCCTCGCGCAGGCGCTGCGCGACGTGACCAAGCTGCGCGGCGAGGTGCTGCTGTGCGCGGTCGGCACGCTGCCGAACGACGGCAAGGTGATCGAGGACGCGCGCAGCTACCGTTGACGACCTGCACGACCAAGCCCCTGCTGGGCGCGTGTGTTACGTAGTTTCCGCGATGGCGCTCGGCGCCGCGCTCCCGACAATCGCGCGTCGCCATTCATCAACGTCCGGAACGCCCACCATGAAACTCCTCCTGTTCGCCATGCTTGTCGCCGCCTCCGCCACGTCGGCCCGGGCCGACTACCCCGACAGGCCGG
>JAYSLR010000640.1:0-14910 GCA_043725365.1 Rhizobacter sp.
GCCGCATCTTCGAGCAGTACAACCTGGTCTGGATCGAGGAGCCGCTCGACGCCTATGACCACGAAGGCCACGCTGCACTCGCGGCCCAGTTCGACACGCCGATCGCCACCGGCGAGATGCTGACCAGTGCCGCCGAGCACGGCGAACTGATCCGCCACCGTGCCTGCGACTACCTGATGCCCGACGCGCCGCGCGTCGGCGGCATCACGCCATTCCTGAAGATCGCCGCGCAGGCCGAGCACGCCGGGCTGATGCTCGGCCCGCACTTCGCGATGGAGCTGCATGTGCACCTCGGCGCGGCCTACCCGACCGAACCCTGGGTCGAGCACTTCGACTGGCTCGAACCGCTGTTCAACGAGCGGTTGGACATCCGCGACGGACGAATGCGGGTCCCGACCCGACCCGGGTTGGGCCTGTCGTTGAGCGAACAGGCCCGCCACTGGACCCGCGAGCAGGCGGAGGTCGACGCCGGCCGCTGACGCGCACGCCGGCGGCCGCCGAGCCTGCAATCACTCGATTTCGAAGCCACCGGGGCGCCGTGCGCCCCATATCAAACAGGAGAACATCCATGAAGAAGCTCTTTGCCACCCTGGTCGTCGGTCTGGCACTCGTGTCGGGCGCGCAGGCGCAATCCTGGCCTGCCGGCAAGCCGGTGACGCTGCTGGTGCCGTTCCCGCCGGGCGGGTCCACGGACATGATCGCCCGCACGCTCGGCACCAAGCTGCAGGAGAAGCTCGGCGGCACGTTTATCGTCGAGAACCGCGCCGGCGCCGGCGGAACGGTGGGCGCCACCGCGGTCAAGCGCGCCGCCCCCGACGGCTACACCATCTTCGTGACCTCGCTCGGCCCGCTCGTGATCGGCCCGCACCTGATCAAGAACCCGGGCTACGACGCGCTGAAGGACTTCGACTACATCACGGTCGCGGTGCAGGCCCCGAACGTGCTGGCGGTCCCGGCCGATTCGCCGTTCAAGTCGGTGGCGGACGTGATCGCGTTCGAGAAGGCGCACCCGGGCAAGGTCAGCTTCGCGTCGGCCGGCATCGGCACCAGCGACCACCTGACCGCCGCGCTGTTCTGGCAGGAGACCGGCACCACGGGCCTGCATGTCCCGTACAAGGGCGGCGCGCCGGCGATGTCCGATCTGCTGGGCGGGCAGGTCAACGCCACGTTCATGAACATCAACACCGGGCTGCCGAACATCAAGGCCGGCAAGCTGCGCGCCCTGGCCATCACCAGCACCAAGCGCTCGCCGCTGCTGCCCGACGTGCCGACGATGGAAGAATCGGGCATCAAGGGTGTGACGGTCTATTCGTGGCAGGCCTTCGCGGCGCCCAAAGGTCTGCCGGCGGACATCAAGGCCAAGCTTCAGTCGGCCATCGTCGCCGGCCTGAACGACCCGCAGGTCAAGAAGAGCCTCCTTGATCTCGGCTTCGAGATCGTGGGCAACACGCCGGAGCAGTTCACCGCCTTCCAGGCGTCCGAATTCGCGCGCTGGAAGAAGGTGATCGAGGTCGGCAAGATCACGGCCGACTGAGCGCCCGGCGCGGCTGCGCCAGTGACAGGGGATTCGCGATGTCCAGTTCGCCAACCATCAACGTCTCGGATGCCGCGCCGGTGCGGGCGCCGTTGACGATCCGCATGCACGAGCGCGACAACGTCGCCATCGTCGCCAACGACGGCGGCTTGGCGGCGGGAACGATGCTGGCGTCGGGTCTCGCGCTGCGCGATCGTGTCCCGCAAGGGCACAAGGTGGCACTGGCCGACCTCGCCGCTGGCGCGCCGGTGCTGCGCTACGGGATCCCGATCGGCTACGCGCTGAAGGACATCCCGGCCGGCAGCTGGGTGCACGAGCGCCTGCTCAGGATGCCCGAGGCGCGTGGGCTCGGCGAGCTGCCGATCGCCACCGTCAAGCCGCCGCCGCTGCCTGCGCTGGAGGGCTACACCTTCGAGGGCTATCGCAATGCCGACGGCTCGGTCGGCACGCGCAACATTCTCGCGATCACGACGACGGTGCAGTGCGTCGCCGGCGTCGTCGAGTTCGCGGTTCAGCGCATCAAGGCCGAACTGCTGCCGAAGTACCCGCACGTCGACGACGTCGTCGGGCTCGAGCACAGCTACGGCTGCGGCGTCGCGATCGACGCGCCCGGCGCCGAGATCCCGATCCGCACCTTGCGCAACATCAGCCTGAACCCGAACTTCGGCGGCGAGGTCATGGTCGTGAGTCTCGGCTGCGAGAAGCTGCAGCCCGAGCGATTGCTGCCGCCCGGCTCCTTCGCGATCGTCGACGAGCGCAGCGTCGCCGACGTCGGTGCGAGCGCCGAGCAGCCCCTCGACGTCGTGTGCCTGCAGGACGACGCGCACGTCGGCTTCCTGTCGATGATCGACTCGATCATGGCCACCGCTCAGGAGCACCTCGAACGCCTGAACGCACGCCGGCGCGAAACCGTTCCGGCGAGCGAACTCGTTGTCGGCGTGCAATGCGGCGGCAGCGACGCCTTCAGCGGCGTCACCGCCAACCCCGCGGTCGGCTTCTGCACCGACCTGCTGGTGCGCGCCGGCGCGACCGTGATGTTCAGCGAGACCACGGAGGTGCGCGACGGCATCGACCAGCTCACCGCGCGCGCGAGCACGCCCGAGATCGCCGACGCGATGATCCGCGAGATGGCCTGGTACGACGCCTACCTCGGTCGTGGTCAGGTCGATCGCAGCGCGAACACCACGCCGGGCAACAAGCAGGGTGGCCTGAGCAACATCGTCGAGAAGGCGATGGGCTCGATCGTCAAGAGCGGCAGCGCGCCCATCGGCGGCGTGCTCGCGCCCGGCGAGAAGCTGCGCGACCGCGGCATCGAGCGCGGCCTGGTCTACGCGGCCACGCCGGCCAGCGACTTCATCTGCGGCACGCTGCAGCTCGCCGCAGGCATGAACCTGCACGTCTTCACCACCGGCCGGGGCACGCCGTACGGCCTGGCCCCCGTGCCGGTGATCAAGGTGGCCACGCGCAGCGACCTGGCGCGGCGCTGGCACGACCTGATGGATGTCAATGCCGGCACGATCGCGGACGGCACGGCCACGATCGAAGACGTCGGCTGGGAGCTGTTCCGCCTGATGCTCGAGGTCGCCAGCGGCCGCAGGAAGACCTGGGCCGAGCACTGGAAGCTGCACAACGCGTTGGTGCTGTTCAACCCGGCGCCGGTGACCTGAGTCGGGGTGTCGTTGCCGGCGGAGGGCGGCGGCGCGCGCGTCAGCGCCACGCGAAGAACGGTTGATCGAAGTGCGCCGCGCGCGTGGGCCGGCCCAGCAGGCAGACCTCGCGGAACTGGAACAGGAAGATGGCGGTCGGCGCGGCGATCCAGCGTTCGCCGACCGGCATCCTCAGCACCGGATGCGGGGCGCCGCGCACCTGGTTGAGCAGCGGCGCGTCGGGCCGCAGCAGCTCGCTCGCCGGAACGCGGTGCACGCTCGCGACCTCGGCCGCACTCGGCACCAGGCCGTCGCCCTGGCCGGCCCAGACCACGACGGGGGTAATCAGGTAGCCCGATCGGGTCGCGTAGTCGTCGAGTCGGCCCAGCACCGCCGAAGGATCGAGCACCAGGCCCACTTCTTCGGCCAGCTCGCGCAGCGCCGCCTGCTCGGGCGTCTCGCCGGCATCCATACGCCCGCCGGGCAGCGCCCATTGGCCCGCGTGGCGGCGCAGGTCGGCGGCGCGCCGGGTGAGCAACAGGGCAGGCGCGTCGCTCCAGTGCTCGTGCCGCGGCAAGCCGGGGATGTCGGCGCCGTGGCCCTCTTCGACGACCGTCACGGCCACGGCGGCGCGAGCGTGGTTCGCCGGCGCCAGCGGTCGAACTTGAAAGGCCTTGAGCCTTCCGTGCAAGAGCGACCGCAGTCGATCACCGGAGGGCATCATGGCGGAGGACAGGGAACGATTGGAAGTGCGCGCATGCTTGTTCGCCGCCGCGTTGAGCACCCCGCAAACGGGTGGGACTCTGGGACGTGAAGGCGAAAATTCTCGTTTACCCTATGGTTTCGGCTTGGACTTGTAGTGATTAATGGCATCAGCGGACGTGGCGAGGGGCCTCTCGTGTCATTGAGCGGGCTGTCACATCTTCAATTGGACAACGAGGAGAGTGGATTCATGAAAACGGCATTCAAGTCGAAGGCGTTTCTAGCCTGTGCGGGCTTCGTATTTTCTGTTTCCAGCTTGGCACAAAGTCAGGGACACGGTCAGCCAGAACTCAGCCCAAATCACGTCCCGCACCGGATCAACCCCCATGGCGCGAGTTCGGAAGCGCCTACCGCGGGAGGCACAACCAGCTTGTCGCCGATCATCAACCACGGCGGTGGCGTGATGACCGGCTCGCCAGCCATCCACTTGATCTGGTACGGCAATTGGAATCAAGCCAATGGCAGCGATACACCGGCAGGCCAGAAACTGGTATTCGACTTCATGTATGGCCTGAACCAATCCAGTTACCTCATGCTCAATTCTGACTACACCGGGTCGAACACGATCGGCATGCCGCAGCAAGCCAATGTGGGATACCTCGGCGGCAGGAAGGCCACTCGGCTCGGGGATGCGGACATCAAGACGATCGTCACCAACTACATCAACGGCCACGGCGGTGCTCAGAACAACGCGGTGTACTTCGTCCTGACCTCGTCCGATGTCAACGAGACGTCTGGCTTCTGCACCAAGTATTGCGGCTGGCACACCAAAGGCTCGATCAACAACGTCGATGTCAAGTACAGCTTCGTCGGGAACGCCAATCGTTGCCTTTCAGGATGCGCCGCGCAGACTGTCAGTCCCAACGGGAACGCCGGTGTCGACGGAATGATCTCGGTAGTCGCCCATGAATTGGTCGAAGCCACGAGCGATCCCGACTTGAATGCCTGGTACGACTCCAGTGGTGCTGAGAATGCCGATAAGTGCGCCTGGACCTTCAGCTCGGCCCAGCAGGCATTGACCACCGGCGCTTACTACAACACGACGCTTCCTACGTCCACAAGCTCCTCCAACAATTACCTGATTCAGCGCAACCTGCGCACCGACAACAAGTGCTACATCGCCCCCGGCGTGCAATGAGCGGCTCCCCGCATTGAGGTAGGTGACCCTCGATGGAATCGACGGCCACGTTTTCATGATGAGAAGAACTCTCGATGAGACTCGATGGTTGGCCTAGACGGAGCTGCATCAGCGCGTCGTTCTTGATAGCGATCTCCCTGGTCTTTGCCGCCGCCGCTGCAACGGCGCAGGTATCCAATGCGCACGCCACTCGCCAAGGCCAGGCCATTCAGCAGCTTGAGGAATCGCTGTTGCGTGCGATGCGTGGGAAGGACCGCGCCCAGCTCGAGAGCCTGCTCAGCGATGAATTCGACATGGTCGTCGCGCAGGAACCGGATAGTCCGATTGATCGGGATCTTTGGATCGCTAGCGTGATGGTGGCCTCTCGAAGGAGCTGGCTGCTCCGGCAGATCATGGTGCGCGACTGGGGTGAGCTCGCCATTGCGAGTTTTATCCTCCGCGAGTCGTCGCCCGGCGCGGCTGGAGCTAGGCCTCCGGTGTTCGTGGTTGACGTTTGGCGGCGCGAGGACGGAAGTTGGCACCTGGTCTCGCGTCATGCCGCGCTGGCGTTGGGCTCGCGCGATGACATTCCGGGCAACGCTGCCAGGCGCACCGCGCCGAAGAAATACTGACTCCGGCCCCGTTCACTTCCGGACAGTCGCGGCTGGCGACACCCTTCCGGCCATTGCCGAGGGTCCGTCCATTCGACAACGCGATATTGCCCGGTCTTTCGTCCCCTGATCCGGGGCTTGAAGCGCCAGCCTGCCGCTAGCATCCTGTATCCGGACTCGTGTCGATCGGAGCAAACAGGGCAGCTTCGCGATGTTCCTCGCCGATTTCCTTGCCGGCCCGTTCAGAGGGGCGAAGGCCACCGTGCTGGCGCTGGCGTGCTGCGCCCTGTTCGCTCAGCTTGCGTTGGCAGACGGCGATCCGGCCGGGAGCGAATCCGCTGCGCGTTCTCCCGCGCAGGCCGCCGTCCAGCCTGAACCCAAGCTTCTGCCGCCGCCAGACATCCAGGTCGACGGCGCCGTCATCCTCGAGGCTCGGGATGCCCAGCGCCGGGGCGATCGACACCGCCTCGCCGCGTTGCGCGACGCTGCTGTTTCGAGCCATCATCCGCTGGCCATGTGGGCCGACTACTGGGAGCTGGGCTCCCACCTCACGTCCGCGTCGACGACGGAGGTGGATGCGTTCTACGCGCGCTGGTCGGGCAGCTACGTCGAAGACCGCCTGCGCAACGACTGGCTGCTGGTGGTCGGGCGCCGCCGCGACTGGGCGACCTTCACCCGCGACTTCGCCGGCTACCGCATGAACGACGATCGCGAAGTCGCGTGCTACGCGCTGCTCACCCGGCACCTGGCCGGCGACGACGTCGTGGAGCCGGCACGGGCGGCGTGGTTCGCCCAGCGCGACGCCGACGACGGCTGCAACCTGCTCGCAGCGACCCTGGTGCGCGACAAGGTGCTCGGCGCGGCGGATGTCTGGCAGAAGCTGCGCCTGTCGATCGAGTTCAATCGTCCGAAGGCGGCCCGGCAGGCCGCCGCACTGATCAGCGCCGCGACCGGCCAGGCCGTGGCGGCCCTGGTCGACAGTCCGGCCAAGTACCTGATGGTCGATGTGCCGAAGCCGAAACGCCGCGGCGCTGGCCCACGTGCAACGGTGCAGGCGCCCGCTCGCTCCCTGGCTCGGTCGCCCGAACTCTCGGCGCTGGCCGTGATGCGCATGGCCACCAACGACCCGGCCGCGGCTGCGCGCGAGCTCCAGCGGCCCTGGGCCGCCGCGCTGACGCCCGAGTGGGCGGCGAGCGCCTGGGCCGCGGTGGCCAAGCAGGCGGCGCTGGACCTGCAGCCGGAGGCCTTCGGCTATTTCTCGCGCGTGTTTGCCGTGCAGCACAGCGCTTCCGGCCTGAACAAGCGCGGTGACACGGAGAAGCCGCGGCCGGTTGCCTGGAGCGACGACACCTGCGGCTGGGCCGTGCGCGCGGCGCTGCGCTCGGCCGCACCGGAGGCGCAGCGCTGGACCCTGGTGGCCGCGGCGATCGACGCGATGTCGCCGACCGAGCAGAAGGAACCGGTCTGGGTGTACTGGAAGGCCCGCTCGATGCAGGCGCTTGCCGAGGCCGGCCCCGGCGGCGATGCGGCGCGCGGGGCGGCTCGCCAGATGCTGGGCGCGATGGCCTCACCGCTCGACTTCTACGGCAAGCTGGCCGGCGAGGATCTTGGCGGCCGCCTCGTCCTGCCGGCCGCGCCGGCCGCACTGTCTGCGCAGGAACGCGCGGCAGCCGCATCGAACCCTGGCCTGATCCGCGCGCTGCAGCTGATGGCCATCGGCCTTCGCAGCGAAGGGGTTCGCGAATGGAACTTCTCGCTGCGCGGGATGAGCGATCGCGAACTGCTGGCTGCCGCGCAGGTCGCCTGCGATCGCGAGATCTGGGATCGCTGCATCAACACCAGCGACCGGACCCGCGTCGAGGTCGACATGGCGCAGCGTTTCCCGACACCGTTTCGTTCCGAGGTCGTGGAGGCCTCGCGCGAGATCGGCCTCGATCCGGCCTACGTCTACGGATTGATCCGCCAGGAATCGCGCTTCGTGATGAACGCGCAATCGGAGGTCGGCGCCTCCGGATTGATGCAGGTGATGCCGGCGACGGCGAAGTGGACCGCGAAGAAGATCGGGCTGCCCTTCACGCCGGGAATGATTTCGGACCGTGCGGTCAACATCAGAATCGGAACGAACTACCTCAAGCTGGTTCTCGACAGCTTCGACGGCTCGGCCGCTCTCGCAACAGCGGCCTACAACGCCGGGCCGAGCCGCTCGCGCCGCTGGCGCGAAGGGGTGTCGATGGAGGTCGCGGCCTGGGCCGAATCGATTCCGTTCAGCGAGACGCGCGACTACGTGAAGAAGGTGCTGAGCAATGCGACGCTGTATGCGGCGCTGCTGAAGTCGCAGACCCCGCCGGGGCTGAAGGCGCGGATGGGCGCGGGCATCGGCGCGGGCGCGCCCCGCGATGTGGCGGCGGCTCAGATCGACAAGGACCTGCCCTGAGGGCGGGGCCGATGGTCAGCAGGCGGTGATGACGGCCGCGCTGGTGCGGCGGGCTCAGGGGGTCGATGTCACCGGCGCGACCCAGTCCCCCGACTTGCCGCCGTGCTTCTCGAGCACGCGGATCTCGCTCATCACCATGCCGCGGTCGGCGGCCTTGCACATGTCGTAGACGGTCAGCAGGCCGATCTGCACCGCGGTCAGCGCCTCCATCTCGACGCCGGTGCGGCCCAGCGTCTCGACCTGCGCGGTGCAGCGCACCGTGCTCGCCGCGGCGTCGGTCTCGAACTCGACCGCGACACGCGTGATCGGCAGCGGGTGGCACAGCGGGATCAGCTCCGCGGTGCGCTTCGCGGCCTGGATCGCGGCGATGCGCGCGACGCCGATCACGTCGCCCTTCTTCGCGTGGCCGGCCTCGATCAGCGCGAGCGTGGCGGGCAGCATCCGGATCAGGCCGCTGGCACGCGCGACGCGGTGCGTCTCGCCCTTGGCCGAGACGTCGACCATGTGCGCCTGGCCGTGCGCGTCGAAATGCGTCAGCGGCCCGGCCGGCGGGGGCGGCGTTGAACTCATCGGTCGAAACATCCTCGAAACGTTTGTGGCGCATCATAGCCATGCCCGCCATCCGCCCCCGAACGCCGCCCCGTGCCGACCTTTCCTCCCCGCCCGCTGCGCCGCCGCCTGACGGCGGCCGCGGTCGCCCTCGCGATGCTGTGCCCGGCGCTGCCGCCGCCGGCGTGGGCGCAGAACCAGCTGCCCGCGCTCGGCGACCCGTCGGGCGAAGACTTCAGCATCGCCACCGAACACAAGCTCGGCGCCGAGATCATGCGCGAGATCCACGCCGACCCCGACTACCTCGACGACCCGGTGCTGCTCGAGTACCTGGAGTCGATCTGGCAGCCGCTCGTCGCGCAGGCGCGCGTGCGCGGCAACCTCAGTGCCGACATCGACAAGCGCCTGGCCTGGGAGCCCTTTCTCGTGCGCGACAAGGAGGTCAACGCCTTCGCGCTGCCCGGCGGCTACGTCGGGGTGAACCTCGGCCTGATCGCGCTGACCTCGACGCGTGACGAGCTCGCCTCGGTGCTCGCGCACGAGATGTCGCACATCACGCAGCGCCACATCGCGCGCAGCATCGGCAACGCCAGGCGCCAGTCGCTGCTGAGCCTGGCGACGATGCTGGCCGGGCTGGTCGTGGCCAGCAAGGCGGGCAGCAGCAGCATCGACGCCGCGAACGCGGCGGTGGTCGGCAGCCAGGCGCTGGCGGCGCAGGGCCAGCTCAACTTCTCGCGCGACATGGAACGCGAGGCCGACCGCGTCGGTTGGCAGGTCATGACCGGCGCCGGCTTCTCGCCCGGCGGCATGGCCGCGATGTTCGAGAAGCTCGACCAGTCCTCGCGGCTGAACGACGCGGGCGGCTACCCCTATCTGCGCAGCCACCCGCTGACCAGCGAGCGCATCGGCGAGGCGCGCGCGCGCATGGGCACGGCGCCGCCGGCCGCGCCGGTCAGCGTGCTCGAGCACACCGCGGCGCAGGCACGGGCCCGGGTGATGATGGACGCGCGTTTCGACGCGCTGCGCCGCTGGCAGGCGCTCGACGGCGACCGCCTCGCGACGACCACCGTCGACAAGCTGCTCAACGCCTACTCGAGCGCGCTCGCCTCCACGCTGCTGCGCGACTGGGCGCGCGCCGATGCGTCCATCGCGGTTGCGCTCGGCCTGGTGCGCGGCAACGCCCGCGCCGAGCGCGCGGTGGCGCTGCTGAACGTGCAGTCGCTGCTCGCGCGCGGCGACGTGGCGCGCGCCAACACCGCGCTCGCGCCCTACCAAGCCGACGGCTCGCGCCCGGTGCTGCTGCTCGCCACGCAGGCCGCGCTCGCCGCCGCCCCGGCGCTCGCGCCCGATGACGCCGCGCTGAAGCAGCGCGGCGATCAGCTGCGCACCTGGGTCGCGACGCACGCCACCGACGCGCTCGCCTGGACGGCGCTCGGCCAGGTCGAGGAGCGTCTCGGGCACCCGCTGCGGTCGGTGCGCGCCGACGCCGAATCGCGCGTCGCGCTCGGCGACCTGTCGGGCGCGGTCGACCGCTTCCAGGCCGGCCAGCGCCGCGCGCGCAGCGGCGGTGCGGTCGATTTCATCGACGTCTCGGTGATCGACGCGCGGCTGCGCGATGTCGAGGCGCAACTGCGCCAGCAAAAGCTCGACGAGAAGGCCCTGCGCTAGGCGCGGTCGGCTGCACGCCTGCGGCGAGGCGTCGGGCTCAGCGCGGGAACAGGCGCTCCATCGCGACGTCGATGACCATCCCGCACAGGCTGTACAGCAGCGAGCCGATCAGCGCCGCGACGAACCCGGCGACGTGGAAGCCGTCGAGCACCGACGCCGCGAAATAGAACATCAGCGCGTTGATGACGAACAGGAACAACCCGAGGGTGATCAGCGTGACCGGCAAGGTCAGCAGCACCAGGATCGGTCGCAGCAAGGTGTTCAGCAGCCCCAGCACGAACGCCGCGATCATGGCCGAGCCGAAGCTCTTGATCGTGACCCCGGGGTAGAGGTAGGCCACCAGCAGCAGGGCGGCAGCGAGCAGGAGCCAGCGGACGATGATCTTCATGGCCGCAAGAATACCCCGCCACGCCGCGCCGGCGACCAGGGCTGCGAAGCCGACGGGAAATCCACTGTACCAATGCGAATATAAATAGGAAGCGTTCGCATTTGAGTTAGAGTCGATGCACCGCGGCGTGCCGCGACGACTGTTTCTCATCGCCATGACTTCAATGAATCCCTTGCTGCCGCTGGGCGCGCTGTCGGCCGGCATGGGCATGCTGGCAGCGCCGGGCATCGCGCAATCCCAGGCCGCCGCGGTCGCCGCGCCGGCCGCCCCGACGAGGGTCGCCGCCGTCACGCTGGCGCCCGTCACGGTCAACGGTGTCGCCGAACGCGATGCGAACTCGCTGCGCGCGACGAGCTCGGGCATCGGCAAGGGCGAGCAGGACCTGCGCGACATCCCGCAGTCGGTCACCGTGGTCACCGAGAAGTTGATGCAGGACCGCCGCATCGACACGCTGAAGGAGGCGCTGCACCAGACCGCCGGCATCAGCTTCCAGGCCGCCGAGGGCGGCGAGGAAGACATTCGCCTGCGCGGCTTCTCGCTCGCCGCCAGCGGCGACATCTACGTCGACGGCCTCCGTGACCCGGCGTTCTACGACCGCGACACCTTCAGCTTCGACCGCATCGAGCTGCTGCGCGGTTCGGCCTCGATGCTGTTCGGGCGCGGCTCGACCGGCGGCGTCGTGAACCAGGTCAGCAAGCAGGCCTTTCTGGCGAACGCGAACCAGGTCGACTTCACGCTCGGCAGCGGCAACCACATGCGCTTCACCGGCGACTTCAACGTCAAGACGAGCGACACCGCCGCGCTGCGCATCAACGTGATGACCACGGACGCGAGCGGCGGCGGCGGCAACGACCGGCTCGACAAAGAGGGCCTCGCGCCGACCTTGCGCTGGGGCATCGGCACGGACGACGAGTTCACCGTCTCGGGCTACTACCTGCGCAACGACAACGGCATCCACTACGGCCTGCCGTGGTTGCGCAAGAGCTCGGCGCAGACGAGCGCGAACCCGTCGGGCCTGATCGAGGGGCTGAACCCGAACAACTACTACGGCGCGGCAAGCGACTACAACGCCGGCGGCGCGGCGCTGGCGACGCTCGGCCACACGCACCGGTTCCAGGACGGCGGCCAGCTGAAGACCGCGATCCGCCAGGGCCGCTACGACCGCGACCAGCGCGCCAGCACGATCCGCTTCTGCCAGCGCACGGTCAACGCGACCACCGGCATGGTCAGCAACCCGGATTGCCCGACGGCCATCGTCGCGGCCGACACGCTGAGCGACGCGACCCGGCTCGTTCGCGGCACCAACAACAAGGTGCAGGACATGACGACGACCTACGCGCAGAGCGACTACAGCAACCGGTTCGGCTGGTTCGGCGTCGGCAACGAGGTGCTGACCGGCGTCGATCTCGCGCACGAGGTGTTCCACAACGATGCGATGGCCGTGCCCGCCGGCGTGACGCTGAACAAGAACGCGACCTACACGACCATCGGCACCCCCGACGATGGCACCGGCGGGGTCGACGAATCGGCGCGCCTGAAGCGCCTCGCCGGCGCATTCGACGCGAAGGCGCTGGGCCTGTACTTCCAGGACCTGGTGCAGGTCGCGCCGCACTGGAAGCTGCTGGGTGGGTTGCGCTGGGACCATTTCAAGGGCGACTACCGGACCTTCCAGACCGCCGACGGCGGGGCCGTCGCGGTCGGCACGCCGCTCGCCGACCGCAGCCGCTCCGACAGTCTGTGGAGCAAGCGCTTCGGCGTTCTGTTCCAGCCGAGCGACGAGATGTCGTTCCACTTCTCGTACGGCACCTCGTTCAACACCTCGGGCGACACCTACCAGTACGACGATCAGACCAAGAACACGCCTCCCGAGGGCAGCGAGAACTATGAGCTCGGCGCCAGGATCGAGGGGTTCGACGGCAAGCTCAGCACGCGCGTCGCAGCCTTCTATAGCGTCAAGACGAACGAGCGCAACCGCGACCCCGACAGTGCCGCGACCCAGGCGCTGCTGTCCGGCCGGCGCCACGCCGCGGGCTTGGAGTTCGACGTCGCCGGGCGCATCCGGCCGGGCTGGGAGGTGTATGCGTCCTACGCCTGGACGCCGGTGGCGCGCATCGATGTCGGCGCACCCGGCTCGACCCCGGGTGTCGGCGAAGGCGCGGGCACGCGCTCGGCGCTGACGCCGCGCCACAGCGGCACGGTCTGGACCACCTACCAGCTCACGCCGGCGCTGCGCCTGGGCGGCGGCCTGAACGCGCGCAGCGCGCAGACGCCGAACCGGAATCCGGCCGGGATCAATGCGCCGAGCTTCGTCACCGCCGACCTGCTCGCCGAGTACACGCTGAACGACAGCGTCGCGTTCAAGCTCAACGTCAACAACGTCACCGACAAGCTGTATGCGGATTCGCTCTACACCGGCCACTACGTGCCGGGCGCAGGCCGCTCGGTACAGCTGACGATGACCGCCAGGTTCTAGCCGGGACGATGCGCCGATGCTGCTGCACGTCAAGCAGGTCCTGAACGCCGACGAACTGCGCGAGGCCCGCACGATCCTCGCGCGCGCGCCCTGGGGCGACGGCCGCGCCACCGCCGGTGTGCAGTCGGCGCAGGCGAAGAACAACGAGCAGCTGCCGCAGGACGGCGAGCCGACGAAGGCGCTGCAGCGCATCGTGCTCGGCGGGCTGAACCGGCACGCCACCTTCTTCTCGGCGGCGCTGCCCAGGCGCGTGTTCCCGCCGCTGTTCAACCGCTACGGCGGCGCCGCCAACGCGTTCGGCAACCACGTCGACAACGCGGTGCGCTTCGTGCCCGGTGGGCAGGGCGAGCGCGTGCGCACCGACCTGAGCTGCACGCTGTTCCTGGCCGAGCCCGACGAGTACGACGGCGGCGAGCTGGTCGTCGAGGACACGTTCGGGCCTCAGCGCGTCAAGCTGCCGGCCGGCGACATGCTGCTGTACCCCGGCACCAGCGTGCACCGGGTCGAGCCGGTGACGCGCGGCTTTCGCGTCGCGAGCTTCTTCTGGATCGAGAGCATGGTGCGCAGCGCCGAGGCGCGCCGACTGCTGTTCGACATGGACGCGCACCTGATGCGCCTGCGCGCGTCGGTGGGCGAGACCGATCCTGCGGTGATCGGCCTGACCGGCACGTATCACAACCTGCTGCGCATGTGGGCCGACGCCTGACACGTGGTGCCTCCGCCCTCGACTCGAAAGGACCTCTCCGATGAAACGCAATCTGCTGGCCCTGTGCCTCGCCCTGACCGCCGCGAGCGCGTTCGCGCAGCATGCCGAGACGTGCGAGCCGATCCCGAAGGAGGAGTGGAAACCGCAGGCCGAGCTCGAACGCAAGCTGGCGAATCAGGGCTGGAAGATCAGCCGGGTCAAGATCACGAACGGCTGCTACGAGATCTACGGCAAGAACGAACTCGGCCGCAGCGTCGAGCTGTTCTTCCACCCGACGACCTTCGAGCTCGTCGTTGCTCCGAAGTGAACGAGGTGAGCACGCCGTCGGCGGCGCCGACGATCCGCGTCTGGGACCGCACGGTGCGCGTGCTGCACTGGTCGCTGGTCGGTGCGGTCGCGCTCGCGGCCGTCAGCACGCTGAGCTGGTTCGGCGCGCACCGGCCGGCCGGCTACACGGCGCTCGCGATCGTCGCGCTGCGCCTGCTGTGGGGCGGCATCGGCAGCCGCCACGCACGCTGGCGCCGGTTCGTGCGCGGGCCGCGCGCGACGCTGCGCTACGCACTGGCGGTGGCGCGCCGGCGCGAGCCGCACTACCTCGGGCACAACCCGCTCGGCGGCTGGATGATCGTCGCGCTGCTGGCCTGCGTCGCCGGCCTGGCGCTGACCGGCTGGCTCTACACGACCGATGCGTGGTGGGGCGACGCGACCGTCGAGCGCGTGCATCGCGCGCTCGCCTGGGCATTGCTCGGGCTCGTCGTCGCGCACGTCGCGGGCGTGATCTTCACGAGCCTGCGGCAGCGCGAGAGCCTCGTCCGGGCGATGCTCGACGGCCGCAAACGCGCAGCCTCGCGAGGCGACATCGCGTGACGCCGGCGCGCCGAACGGCCGCGTGCAGTGACGTGCGGCCACGACAAAGCGCGTTCCACCTCGAAGAATTGCGCGTTTCTCCTGTGAAAACTTCTTCTCTTCCCCCTATACAGGCATTACCATTCGCTCCGCACGGTGCTATGGAGAAATGAGAG